>JAZQAP010000222.1:0-5187 GCA_045545275.1 Thermoguttaceae bacterium
CCCCCAATCCTCCCCAACCAACCGCCGAACGGAGCGTTTTCGACCGTTATTTCGCGCTTTCCCGCAACGCCGCGTTCGCGCTCTTTCATTGGCTCCTCGGCGTCGCGACGGTCGCGGTCGTTTACCGTTTCGCCCGCCGACTCGATTTCGGCCCGAAAAGCGCCGCCGCGGTCGGTCTTCTCGTCGCGGTCGACCCGATTTTGCTCCAACAGTCGCGCCTCGTTATGACGGAGACGCTCGCCGCGCTCTTCGCCGCCCTTCTCCTCGACGCGACCGCCGCCGTCGTCGCCCGACGCTCGCCGCAAACCGCGCTCGCGACGCAACCGCCCGTTTCCGCGCCCGCCGCCTTCGCCGCGCTCGGCGTTTTGTTCGGCGTTTCGACCCTTTGCCGCCCGGCGTTTTTCGCCTTCGCCGGACTCGTTTTCCTCCTTTTCGCCGCCCAAGGATTCGCCGTCGCCGTCAAAACCCGCAAACTCGTCCCAAACGTTCCCATCGTCGGCGCCGTCCGCCGCGCATTCCCCGGCGTCGCGCTCTTTTTGCTCGGAATCGGCGCCGCCGTCGCGCCTTGGACGCTCCGCAACCTCCGCGCCTTCGACCGTCCGATTTTGACGACGACGCACGGCGGATACACCCGTTATTTAGCGCACAACCCGGAAATTTACCGACATTTTGAGTCGACTCCCCCTTGGAGCCTTTGGGATCCGGAGCCGTTTCATCGCCGCCGCGCCGTCGAATACGCCGCCGCGCTCGCCGACGCCGGGCTCGAACCGGGTTCGACTGAAGCGGAGCTGTTCCAAAATCGTTGGACGTCTGAGCGCGCCGACGAAACGATCCGCTCCGCGCCGCGAACGTTCCTTTATTCGATCGGGCTCCGCGTCGGCGAACTTTGGCGCGTCCTCCCGAACGCCGTCGACGCGGAGGGCCGCCCGCTCGCCTCGCCCGACTTAGAGTCGCCGCGCCGCCGCGCCGCCCGGTTCGCCGTCGCCGCTTTTTACTCGTTCGAGTTGACCGCCGCGCTCCTCGGCGCCGCGTTTCTCGTCGTCCGCGCCTTCCGACGCCGCCGCGAAACGCCCGTCGTCGCCGCCGTTTTGAACTCCCCTTGGACGCTCGGCTTCCTGTTGGTCGCGTCGGTTCAAATCCCGCATTTGATTTATTGGACGAATATGCGAATGCGCGCGCCGCTCGAAATTTTCGTTCCGACGCTCGCGATTTTGGGCGTCGCCGCGTTCCTTCGCCGCCGCTCGACCGACGCCGCCCCGCCCCTTTAAACTTTCTTCATTCCCTTTAAATTTCCCCTCCGAGAGCCCCCAAAGGCGTTTTACCGCCGTCTTGTCAATCGTTTCGCGGTTGTTCGCGGTCTCGCCGACGCGGTAAAAGCGTTTTATCGGCAAACGGCGCGACCGCTAAAATCGAAAAAAAGCGATTTTACCTTTGTTAAAATCGCAAAAATTTCGAAAAAAGGTTTTACTTTTTGGAATTTTCTTATAGAATAAGATAAAATAAAGTTAAAGTTCGGCGCGCCGACGTCCGAAAGAACGCGTTCCCCGAACGTTCCGATTCCGGCGCGACCGTCGACGTCCGGACGCGCCGGTTCGACGCGTTCTTTATTCGCGGCGGCGCGCGTCGAACGGCGTTATTTTTTTGCGTTCCCTTCCAGCCGTCGCGCCGCGACGCTTGTTTCGCTTCCCACGAAAGATTTCCGATGTTCCGATTTTTAACGTTCGTTTTCCTGTTGGCCGCGTCGACTTCGTCCCTCCGCGCGCAGGAAATCGTCTTTGAAGATCGTTTCGAAGGGCAACTGAAGCCGGGCTGGGTTTGGTTGCGCGAAAACGCCCCTTGCCGTCGTTTTGTCAACAATTCGCTGGAAATTTTCTTCGAACCGTTCGGCGACAACGAAGCGCGCAACGCCTTGACGCGACCGCTAAATTTTTTCCGTTGGCGCGACGGCAAAGCCGAAGGCGCGTACCGCGTCGAAACGAAGTGTTCGTTTTTGGAAAAACCGACCGCTCAACACCAACAGTGCGGTCTTTATTGGATTCAAAACGATCGCGTCGTCTTTAAGCTGGTTTACGCCTGCGTCGACGGAAAAACGTGCATTTTTCCCGGCAAAGTCCCCGTCGAGGCTCGATCGGTCAAACTGCGCCTTACCGTCGTCGGTCAAAACGTCGTCGCCGAATTCTGTTGCGACGGCGAATCTTCGTTCCGTCGCGTTTACGAAGGCCGGCTCGACGTCTCCCCGACCGATCGCGTCGGCGTTCAATGTTGGAACGGGCCCCGCGACAACAAAACGCAATGGGCGCGCTTCGAATATTTCCGCGTCGAAAAATTAAACGACTAAAACGTCTCTCCGAAGTTCGTCCGAAGTTCGCCGTTTTGGCGACGTCCGCGACTTATTCGAACGTTTAAATTTACCCCAACGTTTAACGATTGCAACGTTCTTATCCGTCGTTTTGGGCGACGCGTCGTTCCGATTCGTTCCTCGACGAACCGCGCGATTCGCCGTTTGTCGTTTTTTTCGACCAAAATCAAACGAAATCAACAACGAGTTTCAAAAAATGTTAAGCGGCGTCGGAATCGTCTGTTTTATCGCGAGTTATTGCGTCGTTTTGATTTTAGAAGTCGCCGATTTTCGCGCCGGACGTCGGGCGTTCGGCTTGCGTTGGGGCGCGGTCGCGTTCGCCGTTCTCGGCGCGATCGCTCAAACGGCGTTCCTCTATCACAACCATTTGGCGCAACACGGTCGTTTTTTATCGACGCCGGCCGGTTGGTTTTACCTGCTCGCGCTCGGGGTAATTTTCGTTTACCTTTATTTGACGTTTGTTTCCCCGAAGGCGCGGTTCGGTTTGTTCCTCGTTCCGCTCGCGCTTTTGCTTTGCGGCGTCGGCGTCGCGGCGCCGGACGCGGCGTTCGACCCGAACGCGCCGGGTCGTTGGGCGCGCGGCGCGCACGGCGTTTCGCTTCTCTTGGCGACGCTCCTTTCGCTCGTCGGCTCGATCTCGGGCGCGATGTTTTTCTTGCGACGTTCGCGGCTCAAGCGCAAGGTTTTCGTCGCCGACTCGATTCTTCCGACGCTCGAATGGTCGACGCGGGCGACTTGTTTTTCGGCGAACGGCGCGCTCCTTTTCCTCGGAATCGGCGTCGCGAGCGGACACTGCTTGCATTTTTTCGCGTCGGACGCGTCGACCGTTTCCTTTTTCGACGACCCGATCGCTCTCGGCGCGACCGCGCTTTTCGTCGCGACGGTTCTTCGCCGCCTCGCGACGGCGCGCTCGACGGCGGTCGACGAAGGCGCGGAAGCGTCGTTTTTTACGATCGTTTGCTCCGCGACCCTCGCCGTTCTGCTCCTTTTCGTCGCGCTCTCCGGTCGCGGACATTGGCGCGATTTGTCCGACCGTCCCGCCGCGACGCGTCCCGTCGAAGCCGTTCCGTCTTCCCAATCCGCCCCCGTTTCGCAACCGTTAACGCCGCCGTCGGTCGACGCGCCGGAAAAAACGGAAAAAACGCCCGATTCGGCGTTCTCGGCGCCGAACGTTTCGACAAAATTCGCTCAAAACGCGCCCTCCCTCCTTGCCAACGTCGCGTCTCGGCGTCAAAATAAAGAAGCGCGTTTTTTCGGCGTTCGCCCGCTCGGCGTCGCGCCGTCCTTCCTTTCCGTTTCGTTCCCTCCGTTCCCGTTTGTCGACGCCGCGCCGTCGTTCGTTAAGGAGTCGTTTTCGCGATGATTCGAATCGTCGGCTTGAATAGTCGCACCGCGTCGATCGAGGCGCGCGAACTTTTTTCGTTCGACGCCGCCGGAGCCGAAAAGGCGTTGGCCGCTTGGCGCGTCGCCTTCCCGAACGTCGAGGCGGCGCTCCTATCGACCTGCAACCGAACCGAACTCTATTTTGCGTCGGAAAAAACGGAGCTTCCGGACGACGCGACGGCGTTGACGACGATTCTTTCGACCAAGACGCCGAAAGCGGACGCCGAAACGCTCGTCGTCGAACGCGCCGACGCGCTTCATTCGTTCGGCGAGCAAGACGCCGCCGCGCACCTCTTCGCCGTCGCGTCGAGCCTCGACAGCATGATCCTCGGCGAACCGCAAATTTTATCGCAAACGAAGCGCGCTTACGAGCTTTCCGTCAAGGCGCAAACGACCGGCCCGATTCTTAACGCGGCGTTTCAAACGGCGTTCAAGACGGCGAAACGCGTTTCGGTCGAGACGGAGGTCTTCAAGCGCCGCGTCAGCGTTCCGAGCGTCGCGGTCGTCGACTTCGCGCTTAACATTTTCGAACGGCTGACCGACAAGAAAACGCTCGCGCTCGGCGCCGGCGAAATGGCGGAGGAGACGCTGAAATATCTCGCCGATTACGGCGCGCGTTCCGTCGTCGTTTCGAACCGCAGCCGCGACAAAGCGGAGAAACTCGCCGCCGCTTGGAACGCGACCGTCGTCGATTGGGACGCTCGTTTCGACGCGTTGGCCGACGCCGACCTCGCGATCGCCGCGACCGGAGCGCAAGAGCCGATCGTCAAACTCGACGATTACCGCCGAATCGAAGCGCGCCGTCGGGGCCGTCCTCTCTTCATTCTCGACCTTTCCCTTCCGCGAAACGTCGAGCCGAGCGTCGGCGACCGCCCGAACGTTTACCTTTATTCGATCGACGACCTCGAAGCCGCCTGCGTTCGCAACCGAGAAATTCGCGACCGCGAACTGCCGAAAGCGCTCCGGCTCGTCGACGAAGAGGCCGCGCGCTTTATGTCGGAGATCGAGTCGCGCCGTTCGATCGACGCGATTCGCAAACTCCGCGACGGTTGGAACGAAATCAAAGAAGCCGAAGTCGAGCGGCTGTTGCGCAAAATCGACGCCGATCCGGAGACGCAAGGCGAAATCCGGTACGCGTTCGACCGTCTCGTCAACAAACTCCTTCACTCGCCGACGACGACGCTCCGAACCGACGCGCAAAGTCCGTCCGCTCCCGCGCTTCTCGACGCCGCCCGCCGACTTTTCCGGATTTAACGATTTTTTAGCGCCCGCCGAATCGGAAACGAAGCGGAAACGAATCGGAAACGAATCGGAAACGAATCGGAAACGAATCGGAAACGAAGCGGAAACGAATCGGAAACGAATCGGAAACGAATCGGAAACGAATCGGAAACGAATCGGAAACGAATCGGAAACGAATCGGAAACGAATCGGAAACGAATCGG
>JAZQAP010000223.1:0-1980 GCA_045545275.1 Thermoguttaceae bacterium
CGCGCGTTGGGAAGCGGAAAAGGAAAGCGTCGGAAAAATTCAAAAAATCCGCGCCGAACTCGAAACCGCGCGCCACGACGCCGAAGCCGCCGAGCGTTCCCGTGATTACAACAAAGTCGGTGAACTGCGCTACGGAAAAATCCCGCAACTCGAAGCGGATTTGAAAAAATACGAAAAAATCGCCGAAGAAAAATCCGGCGGGAACGACAAACTTTTCCGCGAAACCGTTTCGCCCGATGAAATCGCCGAAGTCGTTGCGCGTTGGACCGGCATTCCCGCGACCAAACTGCTCGAAGGCGAAAAACAAAAATTGCTCGGGCTTCAAAGCGAACTCGAAAAACAGGTCATCGGACAGGAAGAACCCGTGCGCCTTGTTTCCGAAGCGATTCTGCGTTCCCGCGCCGGCGTGCAGGACCCGCGCCGCCCGGTCGGCAGCTTCCTGTTTCTCGGACCGACCGGAGTCGGCAAAACCGAGCTCGCCAAAAGCCTCGCGCGCCAGCTTTTCGACAGCGAAGACGCGATGATTCGTATCGATATGTCCGAATACATGGAAAAACATTCCGTGTCGCGCTTGGTCGGCGCACCTCCGGGCTACGTCGGTTTCGAGGAAGGCGGACAACTCACCGAAGCCATTCGCCGCAAGCCGTATTCCGTCGTTTTGCTCGACGAAATCGAAAAAGCGCACCCGGACGTTTTCAACATCCTGCTTCAGGTGTTGGAAGAGGGCCGGTTGACCGACAGCTTCGGTCGCGTCGTCGACTTCCGGAACACGATCCTGATTATGACGACGAACGCGGGCGCCGAGGCGATCAAAAACGAGTCGGCGTTCGGGTTCCAACGCCCGGATAACGACGCGTCCTACGCCAATATGAAACAGCGCGTTACCGACGAAATCGAACGCGTTTTCCGTCCGGAATTCATCAACCGTTTCAACGATATTATCGTCTTCCGCCACCTGAACGAAGCGGACTTGAACGCCGTCGTCGATATGGAGTTGAAGAAACTTCGCGGTCGTTTGGCGGAGAAGAACCTGCGCCTCCTCCTTTCGGACGAAGCGAAAGAACTCCTCGTCAAACGCGGGAGCAACTTCGATTACGGCGCGCGCCCGTTGCGTCGAGCGATCGAGTCGAACCTCGAAGACCCGTTGTCGGAAGAACTCCTTCGCGGCGCCTTCGACGAGGCGGACGTTATCGTCGTCGAAGCGAAAGAAGACGAAACGCAAGCCGACGCGCCGGAAACGGAAAAACGCAAGCGGCTCGCCTTCGAAGCGAAAAAGCTCGCCGACCTGACGCCGGAACAGCTCGAATCGGACGCGATCAAAAATTATTGCGTTAAGAAGGAAGCCGAGCCGAAAGCCGACGCGGAAGCGCCCGCCTCGACCGACGAAACTTCCGACGACGAAAAAGCCGACGAAGCGAAATAATCGTTTCCGCCGTTAAAATCGTTCGCGTCGAACCGTTTTCCGCCGTCCGACGCGAACTTCACTCCCAACGAAAACGCCGCCGCCGAGTTTCGACTCGACGACGGCGTTTCGTTATTTCTCGCCTATTTTCTCCGTTTTAACGTTTCCGTTAACGTTGCGAACGCGGCCCGGCGGCGAGTTCGTCGCGGTTCAGCAACTCGAAGTCGTTCGCGTCGCGGTTCCGGAACTTCGGCTCGACCCAGCGCGACTTCGCATCGTGTCCCGTCGCCTTGCGGTACTCGTCGAACGTCAAACTTTGCGGATTTTTCGCGTCGTACCAGAAGAACTTCTCCCCTTCCTCGCGCGGCAAAACGCTTTCGTCCGGCGTCCAATAGACGTTGTCGTCGATTCGGTGTTCGCCGATTCGGTTGTGATAGAACCAAACAAAGTGTTGAACCGTTCCGCAAAAAACGTTTTTACGGATAATAACGTCGACTTTCTTCGCGTCGAGGCCGTATCCGAGGAGCGGCGTCGCGCGCGGATTCGGGCGCTGCGCGTGTCCCCAACAATTCCCCATA
>JAZQAP010000224.1:0-7355 GCA_045545275.1 Thermoguttaceae bacterium
CCGACGCCGCCGGCGCCGATGATCAAAACGCGGTTCATTTTTTACCTCTTGCCCAAAAAAACGACCCCAAAAAAACGGTCCCGCCGCCGGTTTTTCGCGACTTCGAAAAAGCCGAAAAAACAGGGCGAGAATTTTCCCATAAGATTTACTTATTCATTTTAGCCGATTTTCCCCCAAAAAGAAGGGCCGCTTCCCGAATTTTTTTCATTTTCCCGCCCAGAACGACCGGTTTTAACGGAAACGCCGGTTTTAACGGTTAAGTAAAACGCGTCGCAAACGCCGGGCGAAGCGGCGACGAGGGGCGTTTTTACCCTTCTATTAATATATTAGATATATTGGAGCGAATCGAACGAGTTTCGACGGCGAACGGAAAGGGAGCGCGGAGCGGCGGCGCGTCGAAAAATTTTTCGTTTTTTTTTTCTCTTTTGCGGACGGAACGAATTGCAAAGGGCTTTTGCGTCGCGTATAATTGGAAAAAGCCGCTTCGAGGGGACGCGGCGAAACGACGGCGGAGGCGATTTTGACGCGAAAACAAAACGAAACGGAGCGCGTCGCGGCGGAGCGGCGAACGAGAACGATATTGAGCGAACGAAACGGCGTTTGGCGGCGGACGCTTGCGGTCGCGTTGGGGGCGGCGCTCGGCGGCGTCGTTTCGGCGTCGGAGGTTGGGGCGCAAGACGCGGTCGAGGCGGCGAGCGAGTCCGTTTGGAAGAACGCGGAAAACGGTTCGAATATTGTCGTCGACGCCGGAACGGACGGAGCGGACGCGGCGACCGGGGCGACGTTCGGGGACGACGGCGCGCTCGAAAGCGTTCGATTCGAAGGGCCGCGAACGACGAATTACTCTTTGGAATTCGAGCTGCCGAAGAGCGACGGGCAATTTTGGGCGATGTACGACGTCGCCGGGTATTCGGAGCGTTTCCCGAACCTTTCGAGTCCGCAAAACGCGATCGTCGATTGGATTATGTTCGACGCGGGGGACGATTTTTGGCGTCGCGAGCCCTTTTCGGCCTTTTCCGCTTCCCGCGACCGTCTGTACGTTTATCATAACGAGCCGGTGCAGCGGTACGTTTCGAACGTCGTCGACCGTTTTCTCGACCCGACGCGCCGCAACGTCGCTTTTTCGGTTCGCGTCGTCGCGGTGCGGACGCCCGATTGGCGTTCGAGGGTCGCGCAATCGTTAACGCCGTTGCGACCGACCGTCGTTGGGAACGGCGCCGACCCGCAAGGTTGGCTCGTCGAGAAGGCGGATTTGGAAAAAGTTTACGCGGAAATTAAAAAACGTTCCGATTTTGTTTTATTGAACTCGGCGCGCGGCGTCGTTCCGAACGCCGAAACGTTCGGGCTCGCGTCGGTCGCTCCAAAGCGGGAGCTGACGCGGGACGTTAGGCTCGACTCTTCGGCGCCGGCGGGGTACGTTTCGGACGTCGCGGCGGTCGACGAAGGGTTCCGTTTCGAGGCGACGCCCCTTCTTTCGACGACCGGCGAAACGCTCGAAACGCTCGTTCGGTATCGGGCGACGGTCGTCGAGAAGACGGCGACTTTCGGAATGCGCGTTCCGACGGAGGCGGCGCCGCGTCAGCGGTTGGAGGTCGAACGCCCGACGATCGTTTCTTGCGACGTTCGCGCGAAGTTGGCGTTTCCGCGAACGAAGGGGGCGATTCTCGATCTCGGCGCCGTTCCGATGATTTTGCCGAAAGCGGCGGAGGCGAGCGGAATCGTCGGGAGCGTTTCGCGTTTTGTCGCTCCGCAAACGGCGTTTTACAACGTCGTCGTTTTCCTTGCGGAAACGACCGATTAGTTAGATTGTCGAGCGGAAATCTTGCAAAGTAGCGTTCGCTTTTTTCCGGGGCGATAATGAAATCGACCGAGGCGGAACCGTCGCGGTTTCGGGGGATTTTACTCTTGCGCCCGGCTAGGCGCCGACTGAAAAAACGTTATAATAAAGACGCCTGTTTTTATCTTGCTTTCGCTTTTTGGAAAAAATTATCCTTATAATAGTATTTTTTCTTTTTTTTGGAAAAAAAGCGAAGATTTTTGGATAAAAAAACGGGGCAGTCTACTCTTAGGGGAGGAAAAAGGGTCGCCTCCATTTTCCGGCGACTTGTTCGCAAAGCCGCGAGGTTCGCAAGACCCGGGCGGCGCGCGACGAAGTCGTTTAACGTTATTGTTGAAAGAGCGAGTTTCGCATGGGCAAAGCGCAGAAAGAAATTTCCTGTTCCGACACGCCGCAATATTTGAAACCCAGTTTTAATCCGCAAGAGATTGTCGAAAAAGCCGTCGACGAATTTATTCCCCCCGTCTATCCCTTCGAGGCCGAACATCGCGATTTTTTTGAAAATCGTAAAAAAGCTGAAAAAGCGGACGTCGCGCGACTTTTTAAAACTTGGTTGAACGATTTCGCCGGTTTGTGGGACGCGCCCGAAGCCCTGGCGCAAGACGCGCCGACGGTTTTGGCGAAATGGGACGCGCTTTTGTTTCATCACGAGGCGAGCGTCGGTTTCGCCAAGACGAGACGCGAAGTCGCCGAGTCGGTTTTTTTAGGCCGAGGTTTTAAAGGCGACGGAAATTTGGGCGGCAACCCCTTTTTCGACGTCGCGGTAACGGTCGCTTGCGTCGGTCGACAAAGCGCCGCGTTTTTGGCTTTCGAACGCGCTTATCGCCAAAAGTTGACCGGCAAAGCCGTCGCTTGGGCGAGCAAAGTCCAAGGTCGCGGGGTGCAAACGTTGGAAATCGACGCGTTTCAAGATTGGTACAGCGATTTTCAAACGCGCATCCTTACCGACGGTTTAACGAACGGGTACGGCGGGAAATGCGGGCTGCTGAATTACTTGGCGCCGATATTAGCGCAGTTTTTAGGGCGAATCGCCGTGAAAGCCTTCCAAAATCAAGCGAACGCGAGCCTCGGCGACGTCGGAAACGGCGAGAGAGCTTACGAGCCCGCCGACGAACGCGCGGACGTCCGATTCGACGATTCGGAGGACGCCGAAGTTTTGCGTCCGTTGACGCGGCAAGCGATCGACGCGGCGTTGCGAAGAACGTCGGACGTTAGGCGGCGCGTGTTGCGGCTTCGCGTCGGCGACCGCGATTCGGACGGGCTGCCTAATAACGAGGTCGCTCGTTTGTGCGGAATCACGCCGCAGCAGGCCAGCGCCTATTACGCCGAAGCGCGACAGGAAATTATCGCGACCTTTGCAAGGATGTACGACGCCGATAGGCGCAAAGAAATTTTCGAATATATGAAATCGACCGGCGCGGACGACTTGGTAACGTGTTTGTCGAAAGTCGACGATCAAACGGGCGGTTTAATTTAACTAAAACGAAAATAAGCGATAAATCGATTATTTCGATTATTATATATTTGAGGGAACGGTAACATGGAAAAGCGGAATCAAGAGTATTGTAAAGCCGACGCGATCGCCGGTTTGGCGGTTCTCGTAAATAGCGGAGCCGATCATGCGAGCGACGATTACGGTTTGTTGGAATCGTTGGTTTCCGACACGCTTTCCCCGATTGAAGCGCGACGCTTCGCCGAACATTTGAAAAGTTGCGAAGAATGCCGACAAGAGTGCGCGGCGATATGGGCGACGGGGCTTTACGACGATTCGCCGTTCGACGACCGAATGCGCGCGTTTGAAAACGACCCGATCGCCGAAACGGACGAAAATTGGAAGACGATCGCGGTCGCCTTTAACGAAGATTTGGCGTCGGCGGCGAAGCGTTCCGTCGTTTCCCTCGACGAATCCGTCGCGGACGATCTTTACGTCGCGCCGGAGTTCAAGCAAACGCTCGCGCTTTGGGAAGCGAGCAAACCGAAGGCGCTTCCGAAAGAGCCGTCTCGGCGAGCCGTCGATAAATGGCGCGCGCTTTCGTATTCCGCGGCCGCCTTTTTATTGGGCTTGGTCGTCGCGCAATTTTTAGAAACCAAACCGCCGGTTAACCCCGGCGACCGCGACTGGATTGCGATGCATACGACGGGCGAATCGGGCGATTCGGATACGACGGGGGCTCGCTCGGTCGGCGTCGTTCCGGAAAACGCGGCAATCAAGGGCGACTCGAGGGAAGCGAGCGATGGGAACGGCGAAGACGCGGCGCCGACGTTTCAGGTGATTCCGCGAGGAGGGCCGGCGGCAAAGGGCGTCGCAGGAGGGCCGGCGGCGAAGGGCGTCGCGAGCAACCGGGAACAACACGAGTGTTTGCAAACTGCCGACGCGAATTTTGCCGCCTTTGCCGGAGCCGCCGAGATTAATCGAGAAGGCGTCGTGGCCTTTAACAACGGCGATTTCACGACCGCGAGCCAAAAATTTGGCAAGTTGGTCGCGCTTTTGAACGGAAAACCTAAGCTGGTTGAAGGGGAAGAAGGCGACCTGAAAGCCGCGCTGTTCGACGCGTATTGGAATTACGGCGTCGCGACGGCGAAAAAAGACAAAGAACACGCCGCCTATATTTTTGAGGAGTTGAAAACGAAAAACTTATTCCCGGACGACAAGCAGCGAGGATACGTCGACGCCGCGTTGGAAGCGTGGAAAGAATGAGAGTTTTTTGAGTTTTTTGACGGAAATGACGAAAACGCTCGGCGTCGACGGACGGCGAGCGTTTTTTATGCGAACGCGCAACAAGCGAACGATCGCGCCGGTTTGGCGGATTGCGACGGCCCGAGAGCGAGCCTCGGCGACGAAGCGCGAAGGCTTGGGCGACTTTTACGGAAAAGAAACACGTTAACGACGAACGTCGTCGCGGAGGGTCGGACAAACGATCGCCGCCGGTTCGACGCCGACCGGGAAGGGCGGTTCGCCCGCCGCGACGTCCTCTTCTTCGAGCGCGACGATCGCGATTTTATGTCGGTCGGCGAACGCGACGACTTCCTCGGCGTCGATGAAGAGCGTCTTTTTCGCCTCGACGGCCAAAACGGACGCGCCCGCCTCGACCATCGTTTCGAGCGTTCCAAGCCCGAACGTCGGCACGTCGAACCGCATGTCTTGACTTGGTTTCGAAACTTTGACGACGACGAAATTTTTGCTCCGGCAAAGCGCGCCCGCTCGGCGAATCGCTTCGTCGGTGCCTTCGATCGCCTCGACGGCCAAAACCGCTTGATTTTTGACCGAAACGCTTTGACCGACGTCGAGCCGTCCCATTTCGCGGGCGAGCGTCCAGCCGAAAAAGACGTCTTTCCATTGCGCCGCCGTCGGGGCGCGTTTCGTTAAGAGTTGGCGTTGCACGAGTAACTCCGGCGCGAAAACGGTTCCGGGAAGGAGCGCGACCCCGCGATGTTCGAAAGCGCGGACGGCGGTCAAGAGGAGCGCGTCGTCCTTGCAGTCGCGGCGGCGACGCAGAAAATGATCCGCGAAAAAACGGACGGTGTACAAGTCGGGCGCCTGTTTCCAAAGGAAACCTGGGTCGAATAGGCGGATTTTGTGGATTTTACCGGCCATCGTCGCGTATTCGACGCCGCGCCGACGGAAATAACGGGTCGCCCAGCCGAACTTTCCCAATCCGCCCCAAGCGAAATCGTCGCAAATTTCTTGCAAAATCGGATCGGCGTGGTCGCGAACGCCTAAGCAAACGACTTCGCGCCCGCCGCGCTTGATCGCCTCCGCCAACAGAACCGGGTAACGCCCCCAGCCGGCGATAATGCCGACGCGGCGCGTTTCGGGCGGGAAATAAAATTCGGACGGCGACACGACGGCGATCCTTTAACGTTAAAATAGGCAAAACGTCGTTTTTTTAACGACGTTTTAGCGGAGCAAAAAATGATAAACGAGCGTTATTCGGCGGAATCGGTCGCTTCGAGGCGCGCTTTGAGCGTTTCGACTTCTTTTTGCAACGCTTTCAGTTGCTTCAGCGCGTCCGGCAACTTCGCGAACGCGACCTGTTTGCGCATTTGCTCTTTTTCGGGCGTCGCCGGAATCCCGACGACGCGCGCTCCGGCGGGAACGTCGCCCATGACGCCGGCCATCGCGCCGAGCGCCGCGCCGTCGCCGACGCGAATATGGTCGCGAAGACCGACTCGGCCCGCCATCACGACGTAATCGCCGGTCGTAACGCTTCCCGCGATTCCGACGCTTGCGCAAATCATATTGCGTTTGCCGATTTTGCAGTTGTGCGCGATCATGACGTGATTGTCGATTTTGGAGCCTTCGCCGATAACCGTCGAATCGTAAGCGCCGCGGTCTATCGTCGCGCAGGCGCCGATTTCGACGTTATCCTCGATAACGACGGCGCCAAATTGCGCCGCCAAGACGTGAACGCCGGTCGAGGAATCGTACCCGAAACCATACGCTCCGACGACGCTATTGGCGTGAAGTAGGCAATTTTTGCCGATAACGCAGTCTTCGTAAACGACGACGTTCGGGAAGAGAACGGTATTTTCGCCGACTTTGACGCCCGGTTGCAGGACGACGCCGGCGTGAACGATCGCTCCGTCGCCGATTTCGACGTCGTCGCCGACGACGGCGTTCGGGCCGATCGCGACGTTTTTGCCGATTTTAGCGGTTGGGGAAACGACGGCGCGCTCCGAAACGCCTTGAAGCCAACGGGGACGCGGCGGGCGAAAGAAGACGACGATTTTCTCGAACGCTTCCTTGACGTCGGCGACTTGAATCGTCGCGACTTCGGGCGTCGGTTGTTCGGCTCCGAGCGGAACGACGGCGGCGCGCGCTTGCGTGGCGGCGTTCCAGTCGAGACGTTCCGGACGTTCGGCGAAAGTAATGGCCGTCGCGTCGGCGGTATGCAGGGGCGCGGCTTTGTCGATCGGCAGGTTGGGATCGCCGGTCAAGACGCCTTGCGTTAATTCGGCGAGTTGCGAAAGTCGAACTTGCATAAAATCGGCTTCTATGTTGCGGCGCGGCGGAAAATCGCGCGGTTAAAGGAAAAAGGGCGAACGAAAGAATCGCCGAAGGAAAAGAGGCGCGAAACGTTCGAACGTCGTTAAAACGACGCCGAGAAAGCGCCGTCGCGTCTTAAAAACAACGTTCGACGTAAAAATAACGCGTTTTTAACGATTGCGTCGAAAACGCGAGATATTACGTCGAACATTAACGTCGCGTCTAATAAGACGAACGCCGCTCTCGTCGCCGAAATTAAGAACCGCGTCGAACCGAACGGTCGACGAAGTCTCAAAATCGGAACCGACGGACGCCGGAAGTTTGCGCCGGGCGAACGCGCCGTTTTACGGAAAAACCGTTAAAGTCGGACGCGTTTGCCAAAAACGCGCGAACGCGGCGACTTATTGCGCTTGCTTCACTTTAAGGATCAGCTTGGAAAGGCGAGACTTTTTGCGCGACGTGTTGTTCTTGTGCCACAGATTGCGAGCGGCGGCGCGGTCGAGAGCGCTGCAAACGCCTTTGAATTGTTCC
>JAZQAP010000225.1:0-2602 GCA_045545275.1 Thermoguttaceae bacterium
CGTCGAACCGCAAAAATAGCAAACGCCGCGAATCTTCGAACAGTCGATTTCCGGTTTCGCCGCTTGCGCCGACGCCGTCCAAGCGCCGCAAACGACCGCCGCCAGAAGAGCGACGCCAAGACGCGCGCTCGCTTTTCGTTTTTTCAATAACATAAATTACTCCGCAAAATACAAGGAAAATGTCGAAACGACCGACCAATTTAATAGCGTTTTCTCGAAAGTTAGCGCGGCAACGACCGCAAATCGTTTTCCAACCGCGCAAAAACGAGTCGATTGTTTTAGTATAACAGTTCGAGAAGTGAAATTCAAGAAGGCGCGCCGAATTTTTTGCTCCGACGCGCCGTTTTTTGAAAAAAATAAGAATATATCGGCGTTGAAAACCGCGCGTTTTCCAAAAAAATCAAACGCGACGTTTCCGATCAAGCGAAAACGCCGCGTTCGTCGGTTTTAGCGTTCGTCGACGCGTCGCCCCAAGCGAACGGGGCCGATCAGACCGGACGGTAAAAGCTGTTGGTCGCCGGCCCCCCATTGCGGGTTCGAGGCGCGGGTAAACCGCTTTTCGACCGGAAGGCTCGCGTCGCCGATAAGACGGTTGCACCAAAGATTCGCAACGGAAACCTTTAAACGGTTGTCTTTAGCGCGAAGCAAATCGCTCGGAATCTCGACGCGCCAAGGATCGGTCCAAACGACGCCGAGATCGACGCCGTTCAATTCGACGCGCGCCATCACCCTGACTTCGCCGAGTTCGAGGAAGAAGCCGTCTTTCTTCGCCGCCCCTTCCGGCAAATCGAAGGACGTTTCGTAAACCCCGACGCCGGAATAATATCGGAGAATCGGATCGGCGTTTTTCGACCAATCTTGCAGCGTTTCAAAGCGTTCGACACGACGTCGCCCTTCCGGGAAATCGCGTCCCGAGGAAGCGTTTTGGTCGAACGCGACGTCCCAAGCGCCGTTCAAAACGTCGAAATACTCGAGCTTCGCGTCGGCGGCAAAGAGTCGCGACGTCGGCGTCAACTCTTGCGGCGCCGCGTCGTTTTCAGCGTTACTTTCCGCAACGTCTTTCGAAACGTCGGCGCTCAAAGCGTCGTCGCTAAACTCCGGTTGGAAAACGACTACCCAACTTTGCGACGGCGCGAAACTTAGCGGAATCGTCGTTCGTCCGTTTTCTTCGCGCAACGCGTCGACGCGATAACGACGCCCTGTCGCCGGATCCCAAAGTTGCGCCTTTTTCCCGGAAACGCGGAAAACGCAGTCCGCCGTTTGCGCGACGCCGAGCCGATTGCCGACGAAGTAAACGTCCGCGTCGCCGTCGATTCGACGAACCCAACGAACGTCGCCGGTCGACTCGAAGTCCGGCGCAAGCCCGCGCTCTTTAAGGAGTTGCGCGACGAACGTAAAGCTCGGATACGTCGCGTCGCCCGATTTCGGCGGCGCGAGTCCCCAAGGCGACGTCGAGTAACCGCCCAATTCGACCGCGGCGCCCGCCCCGCTTTCGCCGCTCGGCGCGTTCGCCGTCCAAGTCGAGTCGGTCAAAATCGGCGCTAAATTCGACGCGGCGTCGCCAAAATCGAGCGCGGCGAGAAGTCCCGCCGGATTCGGCGTTTCCCCTTCGTTTACGACGTCGATTCGCAATTCGTTTTTCCCCGGTTTCAAAACGTCGTCGAGCGCGTAAACGTCCGGGGCGCGGAAATTGGAACCGCTTCCCAAGCGTTTGCCGTTGACGTAAAGCTCGTAAACGTTGTCGGCGGCGACCGAAATCGACGCGTCGCTAACGTCAGCATTTTCAGGAACTTCGAACGTTTTGAAAAATTCGCGTTTCTCGCCCGGCGCGGCGCGTCCGAAATCGGCGTTCGCCCAAATCCAGCGAGCGTCGAAAAGCGGAGCGCGACGCGGCGTCGTTCCACTGGCTCCCGGCGGCGCGATCGGCGGATTCTTTCCGTTCCAAAGCGCGTCCAGCTCGGCGTTTAACGCGGCGTCGTCGTTCGGGAATTTTTCAAGACCGGGCGCGCGTTTCGGACGCGTTCCGACGATCGGAACCCCGGCGTCGGCGAGTTCGCGCAACTTTTTAGCCAACTCCGGCGTCATCGTTTCGGTTTGCGGCAAGACGAGAACCGAATAGGTCGCGCCGCCCGGGAAAACGATTTTACCGTCCTTCGCAACCGCCGAATCTAAAAGGACTTGCGGCGCGCAACCGTCGAAATTGTATCCGCGTTTGTCCTTAAATTCGCCGCCTAAAAAGGCCGAAGTCGGCGGAACGAAAACGGTCGGCGCGTCCTCTCGGTCGAGGAAAAGAACGTCCGCCGACGGAACGCCGCGCTGTAAAACCGCCTGAACGCGGGAGATATAATCGCAGTAACCGTCCGCCATCGGGAACCAAGTTTGCGTTCTGTCCCAGTGCATCCCGTGTCCGCCGAGCGAAAGCCCCGGCGCGTCCGAGTTCGGTTGAGCGCACATCCGGTGAAAAACGAGACGGTTAATCCCGGCGCAAAACGCCCAGTCGCCCTGCCGTTTCGCGGCGCCCGGGTGCTGTCGCCACTTATCGCCCGACGTTGTAAACGATTCCGCGCCAACGACTTGCGCTCCGGTCGTGTGTCCGCTTGAA
>JAZQAP010000226.1:0-10785 GCA_045545275.1 Thermoguttaceae bacterium
TTCCGCGTCTTTTCAAACTTCGGCGCTTCTTGTTGAAACGCCAACGCGTCAAACTGAATCGAGTCGACTTCCACGCAAACCAAGCGGCTCAAAAAGTCGGATCGTAGCCATGTCGTTCTGTGAGCCAAGGAGTTGTCAGGAGCTTTTGTCTTCCTAAGACCGCTTGGCCTCCGACTTGGCGTTTCCGCGTCTTTTCAAACTTCGGCGCTTCTTGTTGAAACGCCAACGCGTCAAACTGAATCGAGTCGACTTCCACGCAAACCAAGCGGCTCAAAAGTTCGGCCCGCGACCAACCGGCGATTTTGGCGTATTGGTCGATTCTGTCCGCGACGTGCGACGGAACGGAAAATGAAACCTCGACAAGTTGCGTCATTTTGTTTTCTCCTTACGGCGCGGGAACGTCCGCCGTTAATACGAAACGCCGGGCGGAGTCGGTTCGTTGGACGGTTCCGGCCCGACGTACTCCAATCGGTATTCCGGGTAATTCTTTTCGAGCCAACGCGCAAACCCGAACGCCGAACCGGCCCACTGCATCGGCGCGGCGGGCGGGATTTCTCTACAATCGGTGGCAAGCCAAGCCATACGAGCGCGACGCAATGTCGAAAAATCCCTCGCGGCGGTGCCAACATCACGCGTTATCACCAATTTAGACGCTTCGAATATACGCTCCGGACGATCAATTTGGATCCAAAAAACCGCGTCGCCCTTAACGACTTTATAAAACGGAATCAACATATTATTCTTCTCGCTTACCCAAAGTCTCAACCATCTTTTGATAAAACCCGGGAAAATCTCGCGTCCAAAGCAACGGCGTTTCAAACAAAATCTGCGCAAACATCGACGTCATTTCGGTGCCTTCGTTACAAATTTTAAAAATATATTTGTTTGGAACTTCTGTTTCGCTTAACCTGTATCTTTCGCCGGGTTTGTAAGGTTCCCCAAGCTCGACGGAAGCAAAAGGCCGTTTTGAAGAGTCGGTCGTCAACTCTTGATACAACGCCTTGACGCCGGAATCAATATTGCCGACGAGATGTTCGATCGCGTGCGCACATTCGTGAACAGCGACGCCTGCCACCCCTTGCCTTTCCGGATCGCCTAAACTTAATTTCGCCAACGGACGCCCCGTATCCGCATTCTTGCGTTCGTAAAAGCCGCGTTCCACGATATCGGAACTTATTTCGACTGAATCTAACGCGTCGCCAACCTCGACTCCTAAATTATCCAACAAACGCCCGAGAAAATCAAGCCCACGCTCTGTATTATTTCGTAAATATTCCTGATCGACTTTAGATCGACCATTAAATTCCGGCGCCATATTGCGTAATTTAATACGGTTCACGCTTTCGAAATCGTTATACGGTAAGATAATATCAAGGGCCGCTTTTCGAAGTGTTTCTTTTCTCTCTTTTACAACACGATCATGTTTTTCATCAAGCGTTTGTTTCTCGTCGTCGACAACAAACGGATCGTCTTCCAACTCGGCAAATTTCCGTTCATACTCCGCGTCTTCTTTCGCCGCTTCCGCGTTGACTTTACGCTCGATTTCGGCAAACGCGGCTTCAAATTCTTCCGACGACGGAAACGCCTTGCGCGGCCTTTGGCTCGACGCGGCGTTCGATACGAAACGTTGCCCGTTCGTCGCGGGTTGCGGAGCGTTCGAACGTCGCTCGTTTTCGCCTTCCGGAACGGGCGAAAACGAACGCAAGTCCTTCAACTTTGCGGAGTAGGTCGACGCGGGTTTCGTCAAATCGTCGAAGGTCGCGGCGCCGGTTCGGTACAGTTCGTAGCGGTTTTTGCCGAGCCACGCGCGCTGGAACGCCGCCGGTTGACGCTCGAAGTAGTCCCTAAACGTCGTCGACGGCGCGACTTGCCGATACGCCGGTTTGCCGGTTCGACGTTCGTAATCTTTTTGCGCTTGGTAGTAATATTTCAGCCGCGTCGACGGCGACAGGTCGTCCCAGCGTCTCTTTAACCCCTTTTCCCGCGCGGTTTTGTTGTACGACTCTTTCGCGAGCGCGTCGAAATCGGCGTTCGCGGCCGGTCGCGTTCCGACTTCGACGATTTTCCCGTCCGGCGTTCGCAGGTCGATATGCGGCACGACGCAACATCGACAAGAAATATGAATCGGCGGTCGTCGCACCGCGTCCAACTCCTTAACCGGCCAAATTTTACCGTCGAGCGCGCCGCAGTGCGGGCACGTCCGTCCGTCGAGCGTTCCGACAAACTTCGCGCCGTCGACGACGTCCTCGTTTTCGCGAATCGTTTCGAGTCGCGCGTTGTTGCAAACGCCGTTAATCGTTGTGCGGGCAAGTTTTGCGGCGCCGTCGCGCGTCGTTTGCAGAATCCCGTCGCGGTATCCGTTCGCCTTCGTTCCGCGAATCGCCGACGCGATCGCCGAGACCGTCAAGCCCTCGACCGACGCCCGAGCGACCGCCCGCGTTATCCGTTGCAGGTCGCCGCGCCGGAGCCCTTCGAACCAGCCCGCGATCGATTCGCCGTCGATCGGCTCGTATTCGACGATTTCCTTAACCTGTTTTGCGCTAAGGCTTTTTGGACGCTTCCCGCTCTTTTTCGACGCGGAAAAATCGCCGCCGCCCCACTCCGCCGCGTCCTTTTGCGCCGTCGCGATTTCGCGAACCGTTTGCGACGACGCCGCGTCGCCGACTTCGAGCGCGGTTTCGAACGTCAAGTCGCGGGCCGCGTCGAAACCGGGCCGACGCATTTTTTCGATTTTCGCGATAAGTCGTTCAATCCGGCGAGTTTCCGCGCGAATCGACTTTTCCCGCTTCGGCAGTTCCTTCACGAGCGTTCGCAAAATCGCCGCGTCGGTCGACGCGATCAGTTCGCCGAGCTTCGCCGCCAAGCCGTTCGCGACGCCTTGAAGCCGCGTTTGAAAGTCCAGAAGAATATCTTCGAACGTCTTGTCGTCGTTCGTCTTAGAATCCTGTTTCTTTTTCATCGTCAGCGCCGTTCCTCTTCGCCGCGGTCGCGGTCGCCGCCTTCGACGACGTAACGTCGAATTTTGTCGAGCGCGCGACGGTAAAGCCGCGACGCCCAAGATTGCGAAATTCCTTCCTCCGCCGCGACTTCGCGCTGACGCCGCCCTTCGAGCCCGATCTTTTGAACGAGCCGTCGACTTCGTTCGTCGAGCGTTTCGAGCGCCGCCCGAAAAAGTTCGCGTTCTTCGTTGCGCGACGCCGTTTCGTCCGGCGACTCCGAGCGTTCCGCGATGAAATCGAACGCCGCCGAGTCGACGCAAACGACGCGACGACGGGCTTTCCGAGCTTCCCGTTTAATCGCCGCGTCCGCTTGGTACGAAACCCAAAACGCCTCGCTCGTTCCGCGCGTCGGGTCGAACGTCGCCAACGCCCGCAACGCGCCGAGCGTTCCCGCCGAAAACTTTTCGTCGTAAGTCAGCGCGGCGCCGTATTTTCCGCTTTGACATAACGAACGAATCAGCGGTTCGTACTTCGCGACCGCGTCGGGCGAAACGTTCGAAAGATCGACGCTCTTTCCTCTTTTGCGTCGCGGCGTCGCCTTTTGCGTTTCGCGCTCCGTTTGTTCGGAACTCGTTTCTTTTTCGACGGTTGCGTTCGCGCTCATTTTTCTTTCTCCGCTTCGTCTTCGTCGTCGCTCTTGTCTTCTTCGCCGGTCGACGCCGCGTCGTCTTCATCGTCTTCGTCGCCAAGTTCGCCCGACGCTCCGAACGCCGCGCCCAACCCGGCTTCTCGCGCCGTTTCTTCGTCGAGCGTCTTTTGCGCTTCGTTGTCCTCGAACGACGAAAAAACGCCCGGAACCGACTTTTGAAGCAACGCGTAAACGTTGGCGTTCGAAAGGATTCCGACTTGCGCGTTCGTCGACAAAAACGCGACGACCGACTCGAGCCGAATCTCCGTTCCAAGGTAAGAAACGTCCGCTTCGAACGAAATTCGGTCGCGGGTCTCGTCGCGCGACGCTCCGGCCCAAAGGGACGCGAAGCAAAGCTGTTCCTCGATCGCTCGCGCTCCGGCGCGGTCGGCCGCCGCGATCGCCGCCGTCCCCGACTCCGTTCGCAAACGAATCGCGTCGCTCGACGAATTCGCCCCGGCGCCGTCGAGCAGGTCGCGAATCGACGAATACCGAAGCGACGCTTTCAGCTCTTCCTTCGCCGCTCGCATCTCCGCGATTCCGGAGCCGGAAGTTTCGAGAAGCGAAACGTTTACGGGATGATTCGCCGCGCTCTTCGTCCAAATCGTTCCGCCGAGTCGCAGGCCTTCCGACTCCCGCGCCGCGTTGCAAACGACGAGCGTCGGCGTCGCGCAGTGAAAGAGCGCCGTTTTGTACCAAGAGTCGACGACGTAATTTCCGACCGCGACGCAAGCGACGTCGAGGTAAGGCGGGTCTTGCCAAACGTCGAGCCCGAGCCGGTCGACGTTGCAACACGTAAACGGCACGAAATCGAGCGTTCGGCCTTTGAACGTCGGGTAGACGACGCGCGTCGCCGCGAAGCCGCTTCCGCTCGACTCGGTCGGATTGTCCAAGTCGAATTCGCGCCAAGCGCCGCGAACGCTCGACGCGTCGAACCCTTCGAAAATCGCGTTGTAATAACGGTTTGCGCCGTCGAGCCCAAGCAGGCGAAGCCGACGCCAAGCGCTCCAAGTTTTCGTTTCCGGTCGAAAGCGGCGCGTCGACTCGTCGAGCAGAACCCAGCGCAACTTCGAACGCTCCGCGCCGGAAGACGATTCAAGCTCTTCGCCGTCAAGGATTTGCGGCGCCGGATACTCGGTCGTTCGAAACGCCGGTTCGAGTCCGTTTTCGTCGGCGACGACGTCGAGCAGCAGGCCGTACCGCCCGTGCAAAACTTGCCCGAAATTGAGCCGTTGTTTGAGTCCGCAAAGCCCGTCGTTAAAGCGGTTGCCCCAGCTCGCCATATCGCGAACTTCGACCGGCGACTCGGCGTCGTCCGCGACGCCGAAACGAACGGTCGGCTTGTTCTTTTGCATCAGCCCGACGATATCGTCGATCGTCGGCTTGAAGAAATTTTCGTAGGTCGCGGCGTGTCGCCGAAGCCCGTAAGCGGTTCGTTCAAACGGGATAACGGCCTTGCGAATCTCCTCGCTTTCGAACGGTCGCGGCGGCAGGTAGAGCTTCGCGTCGCCGCCGTTTTTGATCGCTTCCGTTCCGGCGTAACAGTCGCCGACCAACTTCCAAAGTCGCCGCGCCCGCAAATATTCGTCGATCATACCGTTTCCTTAATTCCTTGTTTTAACTTAATTTAACCGCTTACCTTTTTTGCGGCTTCGCAACCGCAGGCGCCGTGTTCTTGGAATCGAACCAAGACGCCGGATTTTCACCCGACGCAACCGTTCGGCGCTCCGCCGAGCGCTATTTGTCGTCGCAAATTTTGCCCGGCGGAAAAATTTATCGTTTATCCTTGTCAACGAAAGAGTTCGTTCAACGCGTCGAGCCAACGCGGGCCGGGTTCCGGTTTCGGTCGCGGCTTCGGCGGACGCGGAGCCGGGCGCGGTTCGGGTCGCGGCGGCGGAAGCGGTTTCGGCGGGCGGCGAACCTCGGCGCGGCGGAACGCGTCGCGAATTCGTCGGTCGAGGTCGAAACTTCCGCTCCAACGCTCGATTTCGCCGTCGAGCCGACCGGGCCCAACCGGCGATTTTTCGACGAGAACGAACGTCGGAAAGCGTCTAACGTCCCAATTTCGAACGGCTTCGCGCCCGCTCCGAGTCTCGACGCGAACCGTTTCGATTCGGAAATCGCGCCCGAGTCGCCGAAGCGTCGGTCGCGCGGCGTCGCAAGCGGGATTGCGCCCCGGCGGCTCCAAAAACGCCAACAACTCCAACCGACGCGGCGCTTCGACGCGCTCCGGAGGTTCCGGCGGCGACGGCGAAACAAGCGTTTCCGGCGGTTCGCTCCCCCGCGCCGCGACGCAAAACGCCCCCCAAACCAACGCGGCGAGAAACGCCGTCCAAAACGCGGCCCGCCAAAAGCCGCCGCCCCCGCGCTCCTCGACGTCGCGCCCAAAATCCCAGTCGTTTCGCTCCATTTTTCAAGTCTCCTTTCAATCGCTAACGCAAACTTTTGCAACGTGTTAACGTCGCTCCAACTTTTATTGCCATTCCAACGTTCCGCCGCCGACTTCCCCGCCGCCGGTCGACAACTCGGTCAACGCCCAAACGAGCGCGTCGAGCCGGTCGGGCGAACCTTCGGACGTGTCGCCGACGAACGAAAGCATTTGTTCTTCAAGGGTTTCGAACGTCCCGACGTGCCGCCCGCGCCCCTGTTCGTAAAGAATCGCGATCGGTTCGGCGCGCAAAATTTTCCCCCGCGTCGCGCGAACCGACTTCACCGGCAAATTCGGCGCGACGTTGCGAAGCGCTTCGACGACGAGGTCGCCGCCTTGGTTCGTCTCCGCGACGACGACGTCCGCGTTCCAACGCTCGAACGCCGCGACGACTTCGCGCGCCCAAGCGTTCGGCGAACCGATCAACGACCGATCGTCGAGAACGTAAAACGCGTCGCGACCGTCTCTTTCGCGCCGTCGGCCCGCGACGACGATTCCCGTTTCGTCGCTCCGCTCCGTCGACGTAACCGCCGGGTCGACCCCGACGACGATTCGCTCCAAGTCGCCCGGCGCCGCCGAAACGCGAAACGGGTCGATCGTCGCCGACTTCCAAAGCGCGTTTTCGACGTCGTCCGAGAACTCGCCGAGTAAGAAGCGTTTGCGCGTTCGCTCCGACGCCGCGCCAAGCGTCGACTCGACGTAACCGTCGGGCAAGTTTTCGAGGTTGTCCGCCGGGTTGATCTGAATCGCGCCGTACTCGTCGACGTTCGGAAGCGGCTTGCGCGAAATCGGATGAACTCCTTCGACGAAAAGTCGATACGACCAATGCGATTTGCCGGGCGGGTTGCAGTCGAAGAAAGCGCGATTTCGCAAGCGCTTGCCGTTCGCGTCGAACCGCTTTTGAGCGAGACGCGTCAGCGCGATTTCGATCGACGGAAACGCGATTTCGGAACATTCGTTAAAATAAACGGCGGCGTACTCGCGCCCCAAAATCTTCTCGACGCGCTTGTCGTCGTCGAGTCCGACGAACCAAATTTCCGCGCCGTTGTGCGGGAAAACGACGACGCATTCCGACGCGTTGCGGCGATAAGTCAAGCCCGGATAACAGGTTTCGAGAACCTTCGGAAACGTGTCGTTAAAGACGGCGTTCTTCGCGGCGTTGAAATAACGACGAAACACGGCGTAGCGCCCGCCGTATCGAAGCGCGAGCGTCGCAAGGGCCCGACAAAATTCAAACGTCTTCCCCGAACGCGAACCGCCGTAAGCGAGAATCCGCGTTTTGTCGCGAATCAACCGCCGAAGCGCAAGTTGCGCCGCCGTCGGACGATAGCCGCGACCGCGCGGCTCCGGGCCCGCGCTACCGCGCGAGCTCGGTTTCCGCTCCCGTTGGTCGCTAACGTCTTCGCTCAACATCGCTTGCACTCCTCCTCGACGCCGCGTCGCGCTCCTTTGCTTGGTCGCCGCGTCGCCGCTCAAAAATCCGCCTCTTCCTGCGAAATCCGCAAGACGACCGGGCCCGTTTCGACGTCGGTTTTCGGCGCGTATCCGCGTTTGCGACCTTTTGTCGACAAATAAAATTGAATCAACCGAACGTCCCCGTTTTGAATCGCTTGAAACATCTTGCTTTCGACAAAATCGAGCGCGCGTTCCTCGATCTCGTCGACCTGCCGCGCGAACTCCGGATCGTTTTTCAACCACTCGTAAAAGGTCGTTCGCCCGACGCCGACCTTGTCGCAAGCGCTCGAAACGAGCCCGAGCGAGTTGCGCAACTCCTCCAACAACAACGCTTTTTTCCGACGACGTTTTCGCTCGACGCGTTCGGCGGCGTTCCCTTCGTCCGTTCCGGCGCGTCGCTTTTTCGGCGTTTTCTTCGTCGACGCCGCGCTCGCGTTCGGTTTGTTCGCCGCGTCGTCCGTTTCGCTCCGTTCGCTCGCTTCCGTTCGTTCGTTTTTCATCGCCGTTTTCGCCCCGTCCGCGCTCGTCGGTTCGACGTTTCTAACCGCTTGGTTTTCGTCGCGTTAGCGTTCGTCGTCGGCGCGATTCAAACGCTTGTTTGAACCGCTTCTTTCGCCCCGTTCGCGCTCCTTCTCAACCCAAGAGAAAACATTAAATTTAATATTCGCAAAAATGAAATTTAGACGTGAATTTTGCGAAAAAACCGCGTTTTTTAAAGAAAAAGCGCCGCGTTTCGACCGTTTTTAACGCCCGCCGAAGCCGATTTTACCCGCGCTTCCGCTCGAGCCCGGCTTCCGCCCAACGAAACGAGACGATAAAAAAACGCGCGGAGTTTTCGCCCCGCGCGTCTTGCGCTTTCGTTTTGCTTCGACGTCTTGTCGTCGTTTTGTTTTTCGCGAATCAACCGGCTTCGACA
This sequence comes from Thermoguttaceae bacterium, assembly GCA_045545275.1. Taxonomy (GTDB): domain Bacteria; phylum Planctomycetota; class Planctomycetia; order Pirellulales; family Thermoguttaceae; genus RUG369. Next base: position 8,427 of record JAZQAP010000226.1, read on the forward strand.
ACGCGTCGTATCGTTTCCGCATCGCCTCGCGTCGCGACGGTTATCATCTTGCCGCGCCGCTTTTGAACGCCTCGCGCGACCATACAAAAATGCTGCGCTTCGGCCCGAACGTAAACGCCGCGCGGCGCCAACTCCTCTTGAATCGCCGACGCGATTTCCTCGACGAGCCGCTCCTGAATCTGCAAGCGTCGAGCGAAACAGTCGACGAGCCGCGCCAACTTCGAAACGCCGACGACGCGCGAACCGGGCAAATAGCCGACCGAAATTTCGCCGAAAAACGGCAGCATATGATGCTCGCAGGTCGAGTAAAATTCGACGTCTTTCAAGACGATCGGCGCCGTTTCCGCGTCGGGCCGGTCGACGCTAAAACGTTTGCTCAAAATTGTTTTTGGATTCTCGCCGTATCCGCCGTACAGCGTCGCCCAACTTTTGCGAACGCGCTCCGGCGTCTCGCGCAAGCCTTCGCGGTTCGGGTTTTCGCCGAGAAACTCAAGTTGCCGAACGACGGTCGACTCGATCTTTTTCGTCGTCTCCCAAGGGAACGCAACCCAGCCGGAAACCGTTTCGCCGACGTAATTTGGCGCGACCGAACGCGGCGCCCGCCCTTTATCGAAGAGCGCCGCGCGAACGGGCGCGTTCGGCCAACGTTCGAACGTTCGGCCCGAGTCGCAAACGTCGTCGACGACGAGCGTTTTTTCGGTCGGTTCCCAAACGAGCGGCAAACCGGAAAAAGACGACAGTTCGACGCCGACGCAAACGCCGCTCGTCGGAACGGCGAAAATCGAATCGAAGGGCGAAAAGTCGATTTTCCGCGCCAAGTCGAGACAGCGAAGGCGAAATTCGGGCCAAGTCAACGCAAGCCCAGCGTTTTGCGCGGTTGAAGCGACAGCGTCCATTGCGGATTCTCCTTAACGTAACGGATGGTTTTTTCGATATTTCGCGCGGTCGCTTCCGGGTCGTTCGCGACCGCTTTCGGTTGCAGGTAACGCCCGATCGAGCGCGGCGCCGCGTCGAACGGCGCGAGGTTTTGCCCGTCGTAAACGATTTTCAGGTCGACGGGGAGCGTGTTCGGCGCCCGCTCCCAAAAACGCAACGTCGTCGCGAAGTCCTCCAACGTTTTCGGCGAAACGGTCAACCGCTCGAACCAACCGGCGCCGCCCCAACGGTCGAGCGTCGAGCCGTTCGTTTCGAGATGAAACGCGGCGGCGCCCAACTCCGCTCGCAACGCGGCCAACCGCTCTCGCGTCAGTTGAAGCGTCGGCTCGCCGCCGGTGAAAACGACGATCGCGCGGCGCGAACCGATTCGCGGGTTGAGGTCTCGAACGATTCGCGCGATTTCTTCGACCGTCAGTTCCGCGAACGTCGAAAAGTCCGTATCGCAGAACTCGCAAGCGCGGTTGCAACCGGCCAAGCGAACAAACGTCGCCGCTCGACCGGTCGCCGCGCCTTCGCCTTGAATCGAATGAAAAATTTCGACGACGCGCAACGTCGCCGCTCGCTCCAACTCGGAAAGACCGTAAACGATACTCATCGCGCCGCCTCCGTTTCCGTTTTCCTTTCCGCTTCCGCTTCGGCGGCGTCCCGAATAAAGGACGCGACCGCCCCCGGCGACTCCTCGACGTCGACGCGGCGAACGAACGCGCCGTTTCCGGCGGAACGCAATTCCGCGTCGAGCAAGTCGGCGATCGCTTTCGCGATATTCTCGGCGGTCGGATTCGTCGTCGCCAACGCTTCGACGTCGTCGTTTAACGACCGATGGTCGAACCGCTCGACGACCGTTTGTTTAATCCGCGAAAAGTCGCAAACCATTCCGTTCGCGTCGAGCCGCGGCGCCTCGACCGAAACGACGACGTTCCAGTCGTGCCCGTGAAGCCGCGCGCACGGACTCGGATAGTCGAGCCGCAAATAATGCGCCGCCGCGAACGAAAACGCCCTCTTTACTCGATAACTCATTACTCTTGATTCCCCGCTAAACTTTCGTATAAACGTTTGTGAAGTCGGGTCGCAAGCAACGCTTCGACGACCCAACGCTTAAAATTCGGCGAAACGGGACGGCGAAACTCCCGTTCCAGTCGTTCGAGAAACGGACGGCTTTCGCGAACCAACCGCGCCCGCTCGCTCGGTTTGAGCGAGTTCGTTCGCCGTCCCAAACATTGACCGTATCGCGTCGCCGACTGATGCGAAGTCGAGTCGGCCGACGTCGCGAGGTCGCGGCAACTCCGCAAAATGTTCTTTTGCGTGCAACCCAGCAAATGAAGGTCGATTTCCGGTTTGCGCGTCTTGACGTACCGCGCGAGCCGTTCGACGTCTTGCGCGAACGTTTTCGGACGGCAAATTCGCAACTCCGGAACGCTGATCG
>JAZQAP010000227.1:0-9595 GCA_045545275.1 Thermoguttaceae bacterium
CGAAATCGCCGTCGAAACGCGCCGCCGCGACCTCTCCGCCGGCCGCGAGCGCACCCGCGCGCGCCGCCGGGCGCCGGTAAAGCGCGTTGACGCCGCCGAGCGGCTCGGCGAGTCGCGAACGCTCCGCGTCGGAGTATTCGGCGATCGTCCGCTTGGTTTCGCCGACCTCGTCCGCGCCGCAAAAAAGCGTCCAAGCGTCGTTCGGCAGTCGGTCGACGAAAGAACCGGTCGCGACGCCGCCGACCAAAAGCCGAGAAATTTCAACGCTTTCCAACTCCTCGATCGACCGCTGGCTCGCGACGTCGAACGAGCGAATCGACTCGACCTCGTCGCCGAAAAACTCGAAACGAACCGGCTTGTCCCAGTCGACCGCGAACACGTCGACCACGTGCCCGCGCGCCGAATACTCGCCCGGCAACTCGGCCGCCGTCGTCGAGTGGAACCCGCCTTCGGCCAACCAACGGACGAGCCGGTCGCGCCCGAACTCCTCGGCGAGCGCGACGCGGAGCGTTCCTTCGGCGACCTGCTCCCGACTCGGAACCGGCTGAATCAGCGCCGTCAACGACGCGACGACAAACGGCGGCGCGTCGGCGGAAGTCGCGGCGACGTCCGAATCGGCGGCGAACGGCGCGGTCGCTCGGCGGTCGAGCGCTTTCAAGACGCGAAGTCGAGCGCCAAAATCGACGTCCTCCGACAAGAAAATTTCCTCCCCGGCGTCGTTGAAAACGGACGCGGCCAAAACCGGATACTTAAGAATCGGCGCGTCGGTAAAAAAGGCCAAGTCGGCGGCGACGCGTTCGACGTCTCCGGGCCGAACGACGACGACCAGCGTCGTTTTGCGGAGCGACTCGGCGGCGGTCGCGCCCAAAAACGCGAACGCGCTCCCGACGCAACCGTCCCAAACGACCGACTCGCCGGAACGCAAAATCTCCGTCGCTCGTTGGAAATCGGGCGTTTCGCGCAACAGGGACTTCAACGCCAAAATTTGCTCGTTCATCGTTTTCCGTCCCCTTTCTGTTTTTTCGCGCCGTTATACGTCAAAATTCTTACGTTCGTCATTAACTTACGTTCGTCATTAATTATACCCTAAAACCGCCGTTTGAGAAGTCGGCGCGCCCTTTTGTTCGCCGCCGTCCTCGTTTTCGGCGCAATTTTCCGTTTGCGTCGTTTGTTTTCGTCCGCTTCAATAGATAAAAGACGCGCCGCCGACAAAACGCGACGCAATTTTCGACGCAAAGAAGAAAAAAGCGCAAAAAGAAAAAACGCCGCGTTCCAACGGTTCGACGCGGCGCTTTTGAGCAACTTAAGACTTCCGAAAATTTCCGGGAGTTTCGGAGGTTCCGGGAGTCCGGGCAAAACAAACAATTTGGAGAAGTTGCAATAATTTCAAACGTTCGGGACGTTCCGCGACGCGTAAAGCGTCCGTTCCCCCTTTGCGCCCGGTCGAGCCGGTTATTTTTCCGGCGTCCAGTCGACGACCGTTTCCTGAACGATTTTCGTCGAGCGGTCGATTTCGTCGAACGCGAGAATCTCGACGTTCGGCGCGGCGCTCCAAGTCGCTTCCCGCAAAGCGTTGCGAATCGCGCCGTCGACCAACAACGTCGGCGCCGCGCCCGACTCGCGCAACCGCTCGCCGCTCTCGCGAACGGCGTTCCCCAGCGTTTCAAGCTCGGTCGCGCCCAACGTTAACGCGACGCCGAACTCCGTCGTTTCGGCGGCGTCCCGAAGCGCGTCCTCCGCCTCCGGCTCGAACATCGCGACGCGGAGCGTTCCGTCTTCGTCGCGATTTTTCGCCGACAACGTTCGCGCCATCCGAACGCGAACTCGGTCGAGAAGCCGATAAGGATTCGATTCCCGCGCGGCGAAGTCGCCCAACGTCTCCAAAATCGAGTCGAGCCGGCGAATCGAAATCCCTTCGCGCAAGAGAAGTTGGAGAACCTGCTGAACTTGGGCAAGTTTCATCGCGCCGGGAATCAAATCGTCGACGACGGTCGGCGACGTTTCGCGCAACCGGTCGAGGAGCCGCCGCGTCGCGTCGCGAGTCAAGAGTTCCGCCGCCTCCCGACGCGCCGTTTGCAGGAGTCGCATTTCGACGAAGGTCGCGGCGTCCCAAACCTCGTATCCGGCGCTTTCGGCGGCGGCGCGATTTCTCGGGTCGATCCAATACGCGGTCGCGCCGTCGAGCGGCGACGTCGTTTGCAGTCCCGGAAGCGTCCCGAACGCGAACCCGGCGTCGACGGCGAAAAGCATCGTCGGGTAAACGGTCGCGAGCGCGACGGTCTCCCCCTTAATTTTGATCGCGAACTGTCCGTCGTCGAGTTTCGGATTGTCCCGCACCCGCGTTTTCGGCAAGACGAACCCGAGTTCCGACGCGACGCGACGCCGCGTTCGCCGCACTCGTTCGAGCAAATTTTCGCCGTCCGCCGGGTCGGCCAACGGGATCAGCCCGAGCCCGATTTCGAGTTCCATCGGCTCGACCGTCAAGAATTCGTCGACGTCGTCCGGATTTTGCGCCGCTTTTTCCGCGTCTTCCGCCTCTTTTCGCTCTTTTTCTTCAACCGCCTCTTTTTCCTTCTTTCGCGAAACCGCCCAAGCCAACAGGAAACAGCCGGTCGCGAGAACCGCAAGCGGCGCGATCGGAAGCCCGGTCGCCGCCAAAAAAACCAAGAAAACGCCGGTCAACGCCAACGCGATCGGCCGTCCGAAGACTTGCGCCAGCGCCGCTTCCGAAACGTTTTGCGGTCGCGACGTCCGCGCGACGAGAAGCCCGGTCGCCAACGAAATCAAAAACGCCGGAATTTGCGACGTCAACCCGTCGCCGATCGTCAGCTTCGAGTAAAGCGAAAACGCCTCCGCCGCCGAAAATCCGCGTTCGCCGATTCCGACGACGAGACCGCCGATTATATTGATAAAAACGATCGCAAGGCCCGCGACCGCGTCGCCGCGAACGAACTTGCTCGCGCCGTCCATCGCGCCGAAAAAGTCGGCCTGCTCCGCCAACTCTTCGCGAGCGGCGCGCGCTTCGGCGTCGGTCAAATTTCCGGCGGCGACGTCGGCGTCGATCGCCATCTGCCGCCCCGGCAACGCGTCGAGCGCAAACCGCGCCGACACTTCGCTAATCCGCGTCGCCCCTTTAGTAATAACGACGAACTGGATAATAACGAAAATAAGGAAAATAACGAATCCGACGACGACGCTGTCTCCGGCGACGAACCGCGCGAACGCGTCGACGACTTCGCCCGCGTCCGCTTGCGTCAAAATTAGCCGCGTCGTCGAAACGTTCAAAACGAGCCGAAAAAGCGTCGTCGCGAGCAAAACCGTCGGAAAAACGTTGAAATCGAGCGGTTTTCGAACAAAAAACACCGCGACGAAAATCACGACGGAAATCGCCAAATTGAACGACAGCAGCAAGTCCATCAACGGCGTCGGAAGCGCGAAGAGGAGCGCGAGAACGGCCGCCGCCGCAAAAATCGGAAGCGCCGCGTCTTGCCATCGGAATTTCTTCGCCGTTTTCCCAGTTCCGCTCATTTTACTTTATCGCTCCGTTTCGCCTAAACCGCCGCCTCGACTCGTTCGCGCGCCGACCTTGCGCAGTATAAAAGTTTACGGTCTCGGCGTCCAGAGGAAAAAACAAAGCTCTATTCAATCAAAAATGCCGAACCGAAACAAAAAGCGACAAACGACGCAAGAAACCGTTTTCAAAACAAAAGAAACGTCGTTCGCAACCGACAAAAACGACGAACGCGGAACGCGACGCGTTCTCAAAAGAGTTCGCCCAACCGCCGCCCGACGAACGCGGTCGCCCCCAGCGTTAATCGGCTTCCTTAACGCGACGCGCCTTTTGCCGTTTTTGCCGTTCCTTTTTCGCGTCGGCTTCGGTCATCAAACGCGCGGCGTTGTAAAATAGGCAAAATATCATACAAACGATCAAATAGACTTGAAAATCGTTCAAATAGACGCCGTTAAACTTAACGCGTTTTTCCCCGTTCTCCTTTTTTCCTTGCGGCTCGTCCGCGCCGCTCGTCTCTTTTCCCCCTTCGGCGCCGACGTTATCCTCCGCGTTTCCCCCGTCTTCGCCGTTTCCCTTATTCGCCGCGTCTCCCCTATTTCCTCTATTTTCCCCGTCGTCGCGTTTCGCGCCGTTTCCCGATTCTTCCTCTTCGACGACGTTCGCCGCGCTCTCGCCGCTTTCCCCGTCCCCGTCTTCGCCGCTTCCGCTATTCTCGTCGCGCGCTCGACTTTCGCTATTCGCGCTATTTCCCGCGTCTTCGCCGTTTCGCCCATTTTCGCTATTTTCGTCGTCAAAACCGACCGGACGCCAACGCGCGAACGTCGGGTCGTTGGCGCCGTCGTTCGTCGGTAGCGCCGATTTCGCCGGTCGCGACAAATTTTCCGGCGTTTCGTCGCTCCGAACGCTTCCCCCAAGCGATTTCGCGCCCCCGCTTTTTCCCGCCGCATACGCCAAACGAACGTTCGTTTCCGATTTGTCGACCACCGACGTTTCGCGTACCTGCGTCGAGGCCGTCGCGCGCTTCGCGGCCAACTTCGTCAACTCCGCGTCGGTCAACGTCGTCCAAAAATCGGCCTCCGCGACCTCCGGACGAACGCAGTTTTGCAAACGCTGCTGACTAACGAACGTCGGCGAGAAAACCGGCGGCGACGGCGGCAACGCGGTCGTCGTCGAGTTTTCGGCGACGGTCAACGCGGTTCGCACCCGTTTCAGCGCGGAGTCGACGTCGAGCCGCAACAAATTTTCCGGCGTTTCGCGCCCGTCCGCCGCGACGTAAGCGGGTCGTTGCGAAATCGGATGAACGCCGCTCGCTTCCAACGCGGTTCGCGCCCAAACGTCGGTTCCCGTCGCGTCGGGGACGCCCTCTTCCGCCCGCCAAGTCAAGAGTTCGTCCGACGGCGCGTCCGGACGTTCCAAGCGTCGCGTCGCCTCTAAAGTCGCCAAGCGGCCGATCGCTTGCGTCAAGAAAAACTGCGCGCGGATGCAATACGTTCCCATCGTCGACTCGCCGTTCGAGCCCCAAAGAACGCCGGCCAGCTCGCCGTATCGATTGAAAATCGGGCCGCCGGAGTCTCCCTCGCGCACCCCTTTGTCGACCGCCAGCGTCTCGTAATAGAACGCGTCGTCCGGCGTCGCGGTCAACGTCGACGTCGACGCGCCGTTCGCCAAACCGTTCGTTAAACCGCGTCTATTTTGCCCAAACCTCCCGTCTTGCGCAAACGTCGCGTCCGATTTCTCGAGCGCGCTCGACGCGCCTTCCGTCGCCGGTTCTTTCGCCGCCGACTGTTCTTTCGTTTCGTCGTCCGTCGTTACGAGGAGCGCGTAATTTTGCACCCGACCGCCTTGAATTTGAAACTCGGTCAGCCCGGCGCTCTTCCCGTATCCGGCGACCCACAACGCGTCGCCGACGCCCGGCACCTCTTGCGAAATCGGAATCGGCGCGACTCGAGGCGGTTTGCGCACCAGCAACGCCGCTAAATCCCAAACTTCGTCGCGCAAAATCACTCGCGCCGGACTCGAAAAAGTCGGAAACTTGACGACGATCGAGTCGCGCGCTTCGCTGACGACGTGCCAGTTCGACAAGACGATCCCCCATTCGCCGACCTCCGCGACGAGCGTTCCGGTTCCGTAATAAAGCGGAATCGTTTGCGAACCGTCCTTTCTCGCTTGCGGCGCGTCGCGTCCGACGATCTTCGCGACGGCGGGATAACGCGTCTGCACGCCGAGCGCGTCGCGACGCAACGGATCGAAACGCCGCGCCGTCGTCTCCGATCGCGCCGGTTGCGAACGTCGAACAGCCTGCGTCGTTTGAATCGATAGCGCCGGTCGAGCCGATTCTTCCGACGGCGTTTGCGCGGCGGCGGTTCGCGGCGCGACCGAGAACGCGAACAAGAAAGCGATCCCAAATATCGCCCAACTCCCAGCGAACGCCGCGGCGAGACCAAACGCTCCCGCTCCCTTAACGGCGACGCTCGATCGCGTTCGCTTCGACGCCGACGCCAACGCCGCGCGTCCCGCTAACGAGACGACCCCCGTCAAGAAAAGAAAGAAAACCGCGACGAAAAAGAAGAACAAAACCAAACCGATATTATCAATCTTCGCTATCTTTACCATTTTCACAACGTCGTCCGCGACGACGCGCGCCTCCCGACAACGCAACGTCATTATACTCCGCGACGCGACGAGCGCCTTGTCGTTTTACCAAGAAAAAAGAAAAAAAGAACGGTTTTTGCGCTCCTAATTCGCTATAATCGCGAAAACGCGTCTTTTTTAGCGCTCCGTCGTCGCGCTTCGCTCAACGTTGGACGACGCGCTCGGCCTCGCGCTTCCCCCTTTTACCCAACCGGCGCCGCCGCGTTTTCCGCGCCCAACCGCTTGTCCGTTTTATTCCTCAATTCCCAACGCCTCCCGTTCGAAACCGCGCTCCGACGTCGGGACGGTTCGAGGCTTGAAAACCGCGTTCTCCGACGTCGTTGCGTTCAATAAGCTAAATTCTCAACGTTTAACAAATACCGCGTCTTAAAAAAACGCGCCTTTTTTGAAAATCGACGCAAAACGCGAGCCGTCGAGCGTTTTTTTCGCAATTTCGAGACGCGAACGGTCGATAAAACGTTAATAAACGACGGGTTTTTCGCGCAAGAATCTCGTTTAACTAATTTCGCACCGTTTTTCTTTAAAAAGGAAATCCGTTTGAATAAGCTCTATTACTTTTTAGCGGCGACCGCGCTCGTCGTCGCGCTCGGCTGCTCGGACGGCGACAAAACGCGCTCGATTTTGAACGTTTCCTACGACCCGACGCGCGAACTATATAAGGAATACGACGCCGCGTTCGCCGAATATTGGCTTGCGACGACCGGCGAAACGGTCGAAATCGAAAAGTGCAACGGCGGTTCCGGCGCCCAAGCTCGCGCGGTCAAAATGGGCCACGAGGCCGACGTCGTTACGTTGGCGCTCGCGTTCGATATTAACGACGTCGCGACCGATCTTTTCGAACCCGGCTCGGACAATCCGGAAAACCCGAATTATTGGCAAAAGCGGCTCCCGAACAACAGCTGCCCCTATACGTCGACGATCGTTATCGTCGTTCGCAAAGGAAACCCGAAAAATATCCGCGGTTGGGAGGATTTGACGCGTTCGGACGTCGAAGTCGTTACGCCGAACCCGAAAACGTCCGGCGGCGCGCGCTGGAATTACCTCGCGCTTTGGGGGTTCGCGCTCGACAAAGCCCTCGCCGACGTCGGCGGTCTCGACGCGCTCAAAGACCCGGCGCAAGGGGAAAAAGTCGAAGCGGCGCAAGCGGAGGCTCGCGCTTTCGTCAAAAAAGTCTTCGCGAACGTTCGAAGCGGCATGCAAGCGGGCGCCCGCGGCGCGACCGACCATTTCGTCAAAAATAAAGTCGGCGACGCGTTTATCGCTTGGGAAAACGAAGCGATTTTAGCGAAAAATTACGCCGACGGCGAAATCGACATTATCGTCCCGGAAATCACCGTCAAAGCGGAGCCGCCGGTCGCCGTCGTCGACAAAATCGTCGACCGCCGAGGAACGCGCCAATTAGCCGAGGCTTACTTGAACTACATGTACGAGCCGAAAGCGCAAGACATAATCGCCCGCGCCCACTACCGCCCCTGTCTTCCGGAAGTCGCGGAAAAGTATCGCGACAAGTTCCCGGAAACGCGCCTCTTCACCGTCGACGACGTTTTCGGCGGTTGGCTGAACGCGCAGCGAACGCACTTTAATTCCGACGGCGTGTTCGACAAAATCGTCGAAGAGAACCTTCGCGAAGGAAAATAGCGTCCGAAACCGTCTCAAACGCGCAAAATTCATTACAAACTCCAAAAATTAAAAAGCGGCGAACGTCGGCGTTTCGACCGTTTTAGGAAACATAGAGAAAGACGATGCGACTTGTTCAACGAAGCGTGTTGCCGGGTTTCAACATCACGATGGGCTTTACCGTCGCGTATTTGAGCTTAATCGTTTTGATTCCTCTTTCCAGTTTGTTTATCGTTACGTCGGGCGTATCGTTCGACGAATTTTGCGCGATTTTATCGAACAAGCTGGTGAAGCAAGCGTTTATCGTTACGTTCCGCGCGTCGTTTATCGCGGCGGCGATCAACGCCTTTTTCGGTTTGATCGTCGCTTGGACGCTCGTCCGTTATCAATTTTGGGGCCGGCGGCTCCTCGACGCGTTGGTCGACGTTCCGTTCGCGCTTCCGACGGCGGTTTCGGGGTTGGCGTTGGCGCGGATTTACTCGAGCGACGCGACGGTCGGCTGGCTCGGGCCTTACTTGCCGTTCGAAGTTTGCGGAACGGAAATCGGCGTAACGATCGCGTTGACGTTTATTGGGACGCCGTTTGTTATCCGCACGTTGCAACCGGCGTTGGAGGAGGTCGAGCGCGAGCTTGAAGAGGCGGCGGCGAGTTTGGGCGCGACGCGTTGGCAGACGTTTTGGCGGGTCGTTTTCCCGTTGATTCTTCCGGCGCAGATCGCGGGTTTTACGATGGCGTTCGCGCGGGCGCTCGGCGAATACGGTTCGGTTCTTTTCATCGGACGGATGATTCCGGGGAAAACGGAGTTGATTTCGAACGTCATTATGGGAAAATTGTACGCGGAAAACGGACTCGTAACCGCGTCGGCGGTCGCGTTGGCGGCGCTTTTGGTTTCGTTCGCGCTCTTGCTTTTGATTAACGGCGCGCAAGTTTGGGCGCGACGGCGCGGCGGTTTGACCGACTGACGCCGTCCCCGTCGACAACCTTCCCGACGTTCGCGACCGCGAAGCGGTTGGCCAGCGTCGGTTTTCGCCGTCCTCGTCGACGACCTTCCCGACGTTCGCGACCGCGAAGCGGTTAGTCAGCGTCGGTTTTCGCCGTCCCCGTCGACGACCGTCCCAACCTTTGCGACCGTCCGACGGCGCGACCGAACGCCTTCCGTTTCTCGTCGATTTTGTCATTAATACTATAGAGCGTTCGCGACGTTCTCCCAACGTTCGCGAACGCTCTTTTTTTGCGTCGCGCGACCTTCCCGCCGTCTCCCGCTCGACGCAGAAACGTGAAAACGCCGGGCCCGCGCCGGTTTTCTCCCCGTTCGCGGCGACGCGAAAAAGCGAACCGCCGCCTTGACCGAACGCCGCAAATCGGGTAAAATAACAAGATAAAGCGAAAACGAAAGCGCAAAAACAACCGCGCTCAAGATTTCCCTAACGCAACGGCAAGAACGACGCCGAGAAGCGCGTCGACGTTAACCAACCAACGCAACCGAAATCAAGAAGCAAAGCAAATTTCAAAGTCAATCCGCGCGGCAAGAAAGCCGCCGAAAAACGCGTCGACGTTAACCAACTAATGCAACCAAAATCAAAAACAGAGCGTTTTTCAAAAACAATCCGCGCTACCAAAACGACGCCGACGCGAACCTTCGCCCCAAATCGAAGGTTCGCGCGAAAAAAAGCGAACCCCAAAATTGGTTAAGGGGGGCGGCGCCCCCCTTTACCCCCCCCCCCCGCCCAAGATGCGCCAAATACATCGGCTACGCTCCCCTGCGAAACGCTCGGCGGCGGTCGGCGGCGCTTGAGGCGCGCGCGGCGACCTTGC
>JAZQAP010000228.1:0-17255 GCA_045545275.1 Thermoguttaceae bacterium
TAATCCTAATTTCACGCGCCGCTTATAACGCCGTCTTTCTCCGTCGCCTCGACGACCGTCCAAAGCGCCGCCCGGCGCCTACTATCACATCGTCTTATACCTCGTTTTCTACTATAAGATTTTCTTATCCGACAATTAACTTATTTAATTACAATCGTTATCAACCGCTCCTTAAGATTGCGCGCCAAAATAACCGCCAAAATCAACGCAACCGTTCTAATCCGTCCCGTCGTTCCTTTGGGGCAATTCCCAAACGCTCCGCAAAAATTTGCCAAAAAAACGAAAAAATCGTTGCGCCGCGCTTTCCTTTTTATTATAATCGACGAAAAGTAATTCTCGACGCCGCCGGTCGCCGCTTCGTCCGTCGTTTGCCGCGCCCGACGCCGCCGTTTCGTCGCGTCCCCTATGTAATTAATAAGGAGAAACGTTATGACGCGCCCCGCTTTTAACCCGAATCGTCGCCGCTTTTTAACGACCGGAGCCGCCGCGCTCGCCGCTTCCCCGCTTCTCTCGGCTTTCGGCTCGTCCCCGTTCCTGAACGCCGCGGTCGCCGCCGAAGAAATCGCGAAAAAGCCCGCCGACGCCCGTATTTGGGGTATTCTGCTTCACCTCGGACACAACATGTGGGGCGATACCGAGCGCGCCTACACGCCGCCGACCGACAAGTTCGACTGCGACGTCGCCCTTTGGGAAGAGCTTTCCGTAAAGTCCGCCGAATCGGGGCTTAATATGCTCGTGATCGATATCGGCGAAGCGCTCCAATATAAGTCGCATCCGGAGCTGGCGATCGACGGCGCGTGGAGCGTCGACCGGTTGCGCGCCGACCTTAAACGCTTGCGCGACCTTGGGATCGAGCCGATTCCGAAGCTGAATTTCTCGACGTGCCACGACTTCTGGCTCGGCAAATACGAGCGAATGGTCTCGACGCCGGAATACTACAAAGTGTGCGCCGACCTGATCGCGGAAGTCGCCGAAATTTTCGATAAGCCGCGCTTCTTCCACCTCGGTTACGACGAAGAAAACTATCCGGTGCAAAGGACTTACGACTACGTCGTCATCCGCCAAGGCGAACTTTGGAAGCGCGACTTCCTCTTCTTCGTCGAACAAGTCGAAAAAGCCGGCGCGCGCCCCTGGATTTGGGCCGACTACTATTGGGATCACCCGGAATTTTTGGAATGGGCGCCGAAGTCGATTTTGATGTCTAACTGGTATTACGGCAAGGACTTCAATCCGGAGACCAACAAGGTCGCGCAGGCTTACATCGACTTCGACAAAGCCGGTTTCGACCAAATTCCGACCGGCTCGAACTGGTCGAACGACGAAAACTTCGGTTTGACGGTCGACTTCTGCCGCAAAAACCTTTCGGAAGAACGACTTAAGGGCTTCCTGACCGCGCCGTGGAAGTTCACTTTCGCCGCCGACCGCCAACACCATCTCAACGCGATCGCCCAAGTGAAAGCCGCGATGTATTAACAGGCGTAACGCGAAGTCGACGACAAAATATAGCGCCGCCGTCTAATAGCCGCCGCTAACGTTTTGTCGTCGTCTATCTTATCGAGCGTTTTCTTAACGAAGACGCTCGTTTCCCTTGCCTTTTTTTTCTCGGAGCCGCTCGAATGCCCGCGCCCAACGAAACCGCTTCTATCGACAAACCGCAAAACCTTGACGCCGCGTCGCCCGACGCCGCTTCCAACGCAAAATCGCCGCGACCACTGAAGCCGAAACGTCCGTTTTGGCGCAAAAAGCGGTTACAAATCCCGTTTTGCCTTTTCGCCGTTTTTCCGCTACTTCTTGTCGTCGCGGTTAAACTCCTTTACTTCAACGGAGTCAAACTAAAACCGTCGCCGGAAACGACCGGATTCGTCAAGCCGTTGACGCCGGACGGAAACGTCGATTTTACACGCATTTACGAAGAGCGCCAACCGACTTGGATCGGCGAGCCGGAAAACGGCTTTCGCCAAATCGCGCAAGCCTTCGGCCCGGACGTAAGCGACTGGCCCCATACCGAGCCCCTCCGCTGGGAAACCCTCCAAACGAGCGAGCTGTACGAACAAGAATGGAGGCCCCTTTGCGAAAAACTCAACCTCGACCCGACCGCCTGCCCGGTCTTCTTAAACCGGCTTGAATTAACGAGTTACCTCCGCATTAACGGAATCTCCGGAACCGAGCCGGACGTCGAGCCCGACGCCGCTTACGGCTTAGTTTGGGTCGGCGACGAACAGCGCCCGGCGCGCGTCGACTACAACGCCGCGCAACTCTGCAGCGACGCCGTCGCCAAATTCCCCTGGACGGCGGAAGAGTTCCCGGTCGCCGCTCGTTGGCTCGAAGAAAACGCCGACCGTTACGCGGTTTACGAATCGGCGATCAACGCGCCCCGCTACGTAGCGCCGCGCTATCTCCCCTTCGACGAGAACCGACGCCTTGCCTCCCGCCTCTTCGCGCTCGATCGCGCCGAACAAATCGCGCTCGACTTGGCCGTTCGCGCCAATTTCCGCCTCGGAACCGGCGACGTCGACGGCGCGCTCGAAGACCGTCGCCTCGTTTTCCGCTTGGCGCGTCATATTTTCGACGACCCGAACGCCCTCTTAACTTGCGTCTCTAATGGGTTTAAGGTTTACCAAATCGGCGCTTCGATCCGAATCGGCGCCAACCCGAACGCGCCCCCGACCCCGGAGCAATGGGCCCGCGCCGCCGAAATCCATCGCGAAACGCTCGGCGAATACGACTTTGACGCCGCGTGGCGCCGAACCTACGAAAACGAGCGTTTTCTCGCCGTCGCCGGTATGAGCCGCCTATTTACGGAACCCCTCGACCGACTATCCCCTCCGTCCGAGCGTTGGCATTACCGATTTCTACGCGGACTCGACGCAAACTACGCGATGCAAATCTTTAACCAACTTTTCCCGCCCTTGCAAAACGGCGCGGTTCCGCAATCCGAACCGGGAGACGACGCGTTGTCGCCGGAGTTGCGACTTTACCTAACGAGTAAGGAAGGCTTGACGAACGACGACGTCGCGTCCATAATAACGCGCCTATTTTCGCCCAATCGAAAAAAACGCGCCGAAAATTGGACGTATCATCTCAACATTCTATGCGAAGATCGGTACGACGCCTACTCGTTTTTTTTCCTCCCGCCCTTCCACATGGCGCGCCGTTTATTCGACGCCGCCGAAAATTTTTCGCGCCTCCAAACCCTTCAATTAGCGGCGCTTCGATACCATGCGGAAACCGGGACGCTCCCGCCGGCGTTTACCGTCGACGCGTCGGGCAAGCCGCTTCACAGTTGGCGCGTCTTGATTCTCCCTTACGTAAACGACGAAACGAAAGCGCTTTACGAACAAATCCATCTCGACGAACCTTGGGACTCGCCGCATAACCGCCAATTTCACGCGCAAGCGCCGAGCGTTTTCCGTCGAGCGCAAGACCGAACCGCCCCTCCGGAAGTCGCGGCGTTCTCCGCAATCGTCGGTCCTAACTCGCTTTACAACGAAAGCGGCGTCGGCGTCGACTTGCTCGAACTCGCTCGCGGCTCGAAACCCGCCGCCTTGTCGCAAGCGTTGATCGTCGAGCGCAAAACGCCGATCGACTGGATGCGCCCCGACGCGGAAATCCTTGAAACGACGGCGTTTGAAGACGGAATCAACGGCGCCGCTCGCGAACTCCCCGGCCCGCCGTCCGCCAACGGGATCGGTTCCAGCCTCGGCTCCGCCCCCCGAAACGACGACTTGCTCATAGGCCCAGACGTTTACGACGCTTACGCTCTAATCGCAACCGCCGACGGAGCCGCCGTCAAGTTCCACGAAAGCCTAACGAAGCGCTACGAAACCTCCGACGACGAACACGTCGACCCCGTCGAGCGCGCGCGCCAATTCGAAGGAGAAACCCTCGACGAGCTAATCCTCGGCGTTAAACCTATGCGGCGTCTATTTTTAGAAACAATCACGCCCGACGCGCCAACGTTTTAACCACCGCCGTTTACATCGCGTCGCCGACCGTTTTCAAAGTCGCCGAGCGACGCAATGCAACACCAAACGACGCCGCGCCGTTAAACCCAAAACGACTTTTTGACGTTTGCCCAAAACCGTATACGACGCAACGTCGTTATTTTGTCGTTACTTTAAGCGTTACACCGCATCGCAAGAAAGGATTCAACAATGGTTATCCCGTTTTATTGCGAAGATTACCCGGAAGACGTTCAAATCCTTAACGACGTCGCGTCGCCAACCCCAACGACCGACGACGTCAAGTCGCAGAACGCCGTTTCCGACGCAAAATCGCCGGAACCGCCGAAGCCGAAGCGACCGTTTTGGCGCAAAAAACGGTTCCAAATCCCGTTTTGCCTTTTCGTCGTTTTCTCGCTTCTCCTTGCGCTCTCCGTCAAACTCCTTTATTTCCAAGGCGTTTCGTTAAAGCCGTCGCCGGAAACGACCGGGTTCGTCGAGCCGCTAACGCCGGACGGAAACGTCGATTTCCGCCGCATTCACGAAGAGCGGCAAGACGCTTGGCTCGGGCCGCCGGAAGAAAACGGGTTTCGCGACGTCCTGCAAGCGTTCGGCCCGGTAGCGCTCGAACAGCTCCACATCGCGCAAACCGTTCGTTGGGAAGACTTTCCAACCGACAAAGCGTCGCGAGATTGGTTCGCGAACGACTGGACGCGCCTATGCGAAAAGTTCCAAGTCGACCCGACCGCCCGTCCGACGTTCCTAAATCGTTTGAATTTAATCGATTACCTTCGCTTAAACGGAATCGACGGAACGGAGCCGCTCCCGACGGAAGCAAGCGACGCGCTCAACGTTAGTCAAGACGCGGAAACGGTTTACGTCGATTGCGAACCGCGTCCCGCTCGCGTCTCCCGTTACGACGCGCAACAATGTTTCGACCTTCTACAAGAACGCCCTTGGACGGCGGAGGAGTTCCCCGTCGCGGCGCGTTGGCTCGAGGAAAACGCCGACCGTTACGCGGTTTACGAATCGGCGTTAAGTCGTTCAAAATACGGTTCTTGGCATTTTCCCGTCGGCGCCGGCGAAACGCTCGACGACTGGCTCAATATGACGCTCCCAGACGTCCAACACAACCGCGAAATCGCCCGGCTTTTAGCCGTTCGCGCCAACTATCGGCTCGGTTGCGGCGACGTCGACGGAGCGCTCGACGATTGGCGCCTTATCCTCCGTTTGAGCCGTCATATTCTCGACAATCCGAACAACTGCCTCGTCGAAAGTCTTGTCGGAGTCGCGATTTACGGCGTCGCGACGTCGCTCGGTCTCGGCGCCAATCCGGACGCGCCGCCGACGTCGGAACAATGGGCCCGGGCCGCCGAAATTCACCGCGAAACGTTCGGCGAATACGACTTTAACGCGTTGCGACGCCGCGTCTTCGAGGGCGAAACGTTCTTCAACGTCGTTTGGTTCGCGCAATTTCTCCTTCATCCCGAGCCTTCGGAATACCTTCCGCTAAGCGGATTTACGCGAAAATTAGTCCCGGGTCTCGACGCCGACGCGGCGCTGCAAAGTTATCGAAAGATTATCGACGCGAATCGACAAAATGTCAACAATCCCCGATTCCCCGCGACGTCTCCGTCCGAACCAGTCTGGTCGCGAATGTTAACGCCGAACCGAGAAAAACGCTCCGAATATTACGCTCAATACTTCGGAAGCGCTTTGCTCCCCGTTTACGACGCCTCCCGCGCCGCGTTTTATAAAGCCGAAAACGTTTCTCGTCTGCAAACCCTTCAAATCGCGACGTTTCAGTATCAAGCGGAACGCGGAACGCTCCCTCCGGCCTTTACCGTCGACGCGGAGGGCAAGCCGCTTCACAGTTGGCGCGTCCTGATTCTCCCCTACATAAACGACGCGACAAAAGCGCTTTACGAGCAAATCCGACTCGACGAGCCTTGGGACTCGCCGCATAACCGCCGATTCGCCGCGCGGACGCCGGACGTTTTCCGCCGCCCGGAAGACGACCGCGCTTCGAACCTCGCCGCGTACTCCGTAATCGTCGGTCCCAACTCGCTTTATAACGCAAGCGGCGTCGGCGTCGACTTGGCGGAACGCGTCGCAAACCCGGAACGCGTCGCTCTGTCGCAAGCGCTGATCGTCGAGCGCAAAACGCCGGTCGAATGGACGCGCCCCGACGCCGAAATCCTTGAAACGACGGCGCTTGAAGACGGAATCGACGGAACCGCGCGCCAACTTCCCGGGCCCGCGTCTCCAAACGGAATCGGCCCGCTCCGCTCCGGCGACGTTAGCGCGATCGCAACCGCGAACGGCGCCGTTCGTTGGATTTCGTCGACCAAGGCCCAACGCTGGACGACGCTAAAAGCCGACCTCTCGCAACCGTCCCAACCCGATACGCCGGAAGAACTTGCAAAAGAAACCAAAGGCCAAACGCTCGACGAGCTCATCCTCGGGGTCAATCCGGCGTCGAACGACGCGACGTCAAGTCCGGAATAACGCGCCCGCCGTCGACATCGCGTCAAATCGACGCCAAAACGACGCGGCGCCGTCTGATTCGGCGGCGACATTGACGTCGAGTCGCCCAACGCCTAATTTATCCATTTCCTTTCATCGTTAAAGGTTTCCAACAATGACGTTACAAGACAACATTTCCTCGCTTCCCAACCCCGCTACCGACTTCGAATGGAGCGTCGAAAACGACTCCGTTACGCTCGACAAATTCCTCCCGGAAAACGCGACGTCAGTCGTCGTTCCCGCCGAAATAGACGGTCGCCCGGTCGTCAAAATCGGCGTTCGCGCTTTCAAAACTCAAACCTCGCTAACGCAAGTCGTTTTACCGCCGACGATTCGAGAAATCGGCGACTCCGCGTTTTCCGGTTGCGAAGCGTTGACGCAAATCGTTTTACCGCAAGGGCTAGAACGAATCGGAAACCGCGCGTTCGCCGAGTGTTCGTCGTTAACGGAAATCGCTTTGCCCGACGGAGTTAAGTCGATCGGCGAAACCGCGTTTTCCCGATGCGCGTCGCTAACGCAAGTCGTTTTATCGCAGTCCGTTGCCAACATTGGCGACGGCGCGTTTTCCCGATGCGCCTCGCTGACGCAAATCGAGCTTCCCGCAAGCCCCGCGGAACTCGGCGAAACCGCGTTTTTCGGCTGTCGGTCGTTGACGTCGTTCCGCGTCGACGCGCAAAACCCGTCGTTTCGCGACTTCGACGGCGTTCTCTTGTCGAGCGACGGCAAAACGCTTCTCCGCTGTCCCGAAGGGAAAACGGGCGAATTCGTCGTTCCGAAAAGCGTTAAAACAATCGGCGACGAGGCGTTTTTCCGTTGTTCGCGTCTAACGCAAATCGTTTTACCGGAAGGACTTGACAAAATCGGCGACGCGGCGTTTTCGCAATGCTCGGCGTTGACGCAAATCGAAATTCCGTCGAAAGTCAAAAAAATCGGCGCCGACGCGTTCCTCGGCTGTTCGTCGCTAACGCAACTCGTTATCCCTCCGAAAATTAAAGCGATTCCCGACCGCGCGTTTTACCGCTGTTCGTCGCTGGAGCGAATCGAGCTCCCGGAAAGCGTCGAAAAAATCGGGCGGCACGCGTTCGGCGGCTGTTTGTCGCTAACGCAACTCAAACTTCCGCCGAATGTTAAATCGCTCGGCGACCGCGCGTTCTCCGGCTGTCAAGCGTTGCGGCGAATCGCGCTTCCCGAACGAATCGACAAAATCTCCGAATACGCGTTTTTTCATTGCGCCGACTTAGCGGAAATCGTTTTTTCGCCAAACGTTAAAGAGATAAAAATCGGCGCTTTTTACGGTTGTTTCTCGCTAACCCATATCGAACTTCCCAAAGCGCTAATTAAAATTGGCGAAGCCGCGTTCAAATATTGCTCGGCGTTGTCGCAAGTCATTTTTCCGGAAGGACTTGAAAAAATTTGCGATTCGGCGTTTACCTGCGCCGCGTTAAAAGAAGTCGCGCTTCCCAACAGCGTTAAGTGGTTCGGACGCCGCCCTTTCCCGGAATCGACAATCTGCCGCGCCTGTCCCGAAGTCGCAAGAAAATTCGCCAACGCGCAAAAACCGAGGTGGGAAGAACTGTATTTGAAAGCCAAAAGCGCGGCGCTCGAAGAGTAAACTCGATTTCCAATTTTCGCGACGCAAACGTTTTCATTTAGAACGTTAAGGACGCCTCAAATTCGCTTTGTTCCCGAACGTCTGCGTAAAAAAATCGAAAAAAACGCGCCGAAGCCGTCTCCGGGTCTCGACGTCGCGTCAAGAAGCGCTATAATAGAGGTCGGTATATTTTTCACACCGAGGTTTCGCCGCGCGCCGTTTGGCGACTTTTTGTCGTTAACCTCCGACGCCCGAATCGCCGCTCCGTTTTTATCCTTGATAAAGCGACGATTTGACGAAACTTAACGTCCAATAAAGCAAAGGTTTACGATGCGCTCCGACTTAATTAAAAAAGGCGCCAGCCGCGCCCCGCACCGCGGTCTTCTCCGCGCTTGCGGCGTCTCGCAAAAAGATTTCAAACGCCCGTTCATCGCGATCGTCAGCAGCCGCGTCGACGTCATTCCGGGCCACGTTCACCTCGAACAAGTCGCCGAGTTTGTCGCCGACGCCGTTCGCGCGGCGGGGGGCGTTCCCTTTATCTTCAACACTATCGGGGTTTGCGACGGCGTCGCGATGGGGCACGACGGGATGAAATACTCGCTCGCCAGCCGCGAAATCATCGCCGACGCGGTCGAAACGATGATCAAC
This sequence comes from Thermoguttaceae bacterium, assembly GCA_045545275.1. Lineage (GTDB taxonomy): Bacteria > Planctomycetota > Planctomycetia > Pirellulales > Thermoguttaceae > RUG369. Next base: position 8,707 of record JAZQAP010000228.1, read on the forward strand.
GCCCACAAATTCGACGGTATGATCTGCATTCCGAACTGCGACAAAATCGTCCCGGGTATGCTGATGGCGTCGATGCGTTGCAATATCCCGACGATTTTCACCTCCGGCGGCCCGATGGAAGCCGGTCGCGATAACGACGGTTCCCCGCTCGACTTAATTTCGATCTTCGCCGCCGCGGCCGGGAACGAAAACGGCAAAGTTTCGAACGATCGCCTGCGCCAAGTCGAAGAAAAGAGTTGCCCGACGTGCGGCTCCTGCTCCGGCATGTTCACCGCCAACAGCATGAACTGCCTCTGCGAAGCGCTCGGGATCGCGCTTCCTGGAAACGGCACCCTTCTCGCGACGAGTTCGGAACGTCGCAAGATTTACAAAAAAGCCGCCAAACGCATCGTCGAAATGGTGAAAATTCAAGAGTTGCGCGACAAAGTTGCCGCCGGTCAACTTACGAAAGCCGAAGCGTCGACGCCGCGTCGCCCCGCGACGAAAAAAATCGACCTCGACTTCCCGATTCTCCCGCGCGAAATCGTTACGAAATCGGCGCTTGACAACGCGATGATTCTCGATATGGCGATGGGCGGCAGTTCGAACACGATTCTCCACCTCCTCGCGATCGCGAAGGAAGCCGGCGTCGATTACAACCTTTCTCGTTTCAACGAGTTAAGCCAAACGACGCCGAACATCTGCAAGGTGTCGCCGAGTTGCAATTATCACATCGAAGACGTTCACAACGCCGGCGGTATCGCGACGATTTTCGGCGAACTTCGCCGCGGCAAGGTTCCGTCGCTCGACTTTAAAGCGCCGACCGTTTCCGGACTTACGCTCGGTCAAACCGTCGACGAATACGACCTCCGTTCGCGCAAAGTTTCGGAAGAAGCGCTCGAAATGTACGCCGCGACGCCGGGCGGTCGGCCGAACACGACCGCGATGAGTATTCGCCGTCGTTGCAAAGACGTTACCGAACTTGAACTTACGTTCGACCCGAAAGACTGCATTCGCCCCTGCAAAAAGGCTTATCGCGCGCAAGGCGGTCTCACGATTCTCTTCGGCAACCTCGCTCCGAACGGCGCGGTCGTCAAGACGGCGGGCGTTCTGCCGCAAATGATGAAGCACTCCGGCCCGGCGGTTATTTTCAACTCCGAACCCGAGGCGTATCAAGGGATTGTCGGCGGCAAAGTGAAGGCCGGCGACGTCGTTATCATTCGTTACGAAGGCCCGAAAGGCGGCCCGGGGATGCAAGAAATGCTCGCTCCAACCGCCGCGCTCAAAGGCGTTAAGCTCGACGACTCCGTCGCGCTCGTTACAGACGGTCGCTTCTCCGGCGGCACCGCGGGCGCGAGCATCGGACACGTCAGTCCGGAAGCCGCGGCGGGCGGCCCGATCGCGCTCCTCGAAGACGGCGATATCGTCGAAATCGACATTCCGAACGAGTCGATCAACGTCAAACTTTCCGCCGCCGAGTTGAAGAAACGCGCCGCGAAGTTCAAGGCTCCGGCCCCGCGTTATACGACCGGCTATCTCGCGAAATACGCGAAACTTGCGACGAGCGCGGACGAAGGCGCCGTCCTGAAATGGGACTGATTGTTTAACGACGATTTTCCTTAAAGCGCGACGTCTCGTCCCTTACGTTCGAGACGTCGCGCCTTGCGTTTTAAGCGTTTTCTTAACGTCGCAACTTGCGGCGCCGCAACATTTAGCGCAAAAACTTTGTCGAAAGTCTCGACTTTTTTCGCGCCCTTTCCAACGATTCGTTTATCCGTCCTTATTCTTCGTTCGCGTTTTTGCGTCGAACTTAACTTCAATAAGGAGGCGTTTTATGCAACGCTTTATTCGTTCCGCAACTTTCTTAGCGTCGGCGTTGGCGTTCGCGATTTTTACGCTGACCGCGTCGTCTACGTTCGCGTTCACCTATCATCGCGCGACTTCCGGCCCCTTAACCTTCGAAATCTCGAAGATTCCGGCGCTTACGGTCGAAGGCCAAATTTACAAAGCGCCGCTAACCGTCGAGAACGCGTCCGACGCTCCCGTTTCGATTCGTTTGGCATACTCAACTATTGAAACCGTTTACCTTTACGACGACGCGAAAAAAGAAATTCTCCCTCCGAACGCCGTCGAGAAGACGTTCGTCGTCGACGCGAAAAGTCGTTTCGAATCGTCGATTTCCTTCACCGTTCGAGGCGCCTACCGCGACGCGCATTACCCTATCCGCGCTAACTTTACGTTCGAGCTCGACGGCAAAACGGAGACGGTCGAACTCGTTCCGGTTTTTGCGACAAAGTTAACCGAATTTCTTCCGCAATCTAAAGAACTTAAAACGCTTGATTTCGGCGGTCGCGATTTCCTAAAACTCGTCGAATCGACCGATTACGCCGCGTATTGGCGTCGCGACGGCGGAAATCATTCCCCGCTTGCGACAGGTTGGAGCGGTTCGGAAGAGCTTTCAAAAGCGTCGTTTAACCTCTGTTCGATGACGCGCGGCGGCGTCCAACGTTCCGCTTGGTCGGTTCACCCGCCTTACGACGGCGGCCCGGGCGTCGTCGGCGTCCGTTACGCGGTTTCGCTTCCCCAAGCTAAGTCGTTGGAATTGCGTTTCTTCCGAGCGATGCGCGACGTGTTCCCGCCCGAACCGCCGACCGACGGCGTCGTCTACCGCGTCTTCGCCGAACCGATTCCCGCCGATTGCGACGCCGCGACGCTTTCTCAACTCGCGCAAAAACAACCGCTTCCGTCGACGCTTATTTTTGAGGAACTCGGCGCGCAAACGAATTGGCTCGAAGCGAACGTCGACCTCTCTAAGTTCGCCGGTCAAAAGGTCTTATTAACGTTCGAAACCGACCCCGGCGCAAAGCGCGACACGACGTGCGACGGCTCGTTTTGGGGCGACGTCGCCGTTGTCGCGAATCCGTCGAACGAAACGCTTTTGACGGATTCGGAACGCGAGCGCTTGCAAAAAGTTAACGCCGAAAGTTTCTCGGCGTTCGTCAAACTAAACGCGCAAAAACTCCCGTCGGCGGGCGTTCCCCTTTCCGTCGACGGCGTCGCGTCGCAGGGTTTCGAGTTTGGCGACGGTCAATTCGCGGTCGTAACGCCCGGCAAACACGGCGTTTGCGACGGTTTCGTTACGATCGGTTCCGCCGAAAAAAGCGTCCAAATCGACGGCGTTCGCGCCCGTTACCAAGGCGTCAACGTCGGTTTCGAACGCCCGTTCGCGGCCGTCGACGTTTCTTTACGCTTTGTCGACGCTAAAAATTCGGCGGATCAAGCGCAACGTTTCCTCGACGCAAACGCCGGTAAAAACGCGCTTTGCTGCTTCGTTTCTCGCTCCGTCGGCGGGCTCGCGTTTCGTTGGGTTGCGACAAGCCGCAACGAAATTGAGCGGCTCGACTTCGGCCCGTTTTCGCACAAGGCGCCGCGCGTCTACTTCGGGCACGGATACTGCATTGTCGAACCTAAAGCCTTTGAATTCAGCGGCGACGGCTTCGCTTGCTCGACCAGCCACGTCGCGTTCGAGTTCGCCAACGGTCTCGCGCTCCTCCAAGCGACGACCGCTCCCGTCGACCGTCTCGTCGTCGATCCGGAACGCCGAATTTACACGCTTGCGACGCGCCCCGATTCGACGTTAACCCTTCGTTCAAGCGAACTTGGAGCGTTCGATTGCGCTCGCAAATACGCGCCGGGTTTCGACAAAGTCGCGGCGCCGCTCGTCCCGAAAAAAGCCGGTCGCTTCGTTTACGACTATTGGGGCGGCTCTTATCGCGGCGTTCTCGACCGAATGAAAACATTTGTCGATTATGGACTTACAGACACGCTCCTCGTTCAACACGTTTGGCAGCGACACGGTTACGACGTCCGACTTCCCGATATTTGGCCGCCGCGTCCGGAGCAAGGAACGCTCGACGACCTTAAAGAAACGCAAGCGTTCTGCGATAAACACGGGATTCCGTTCGGTTTACACGACAATTACATCGACTTTTACCCGGACGCCGACGGCTTTAGCTACGACGACATTATTATGAACCCGGACGGTCAGCCGCAAAAGGCTTGGTACAATCCGGGGCCGGACGTTCAAAGCTACCGCTTCAACCCGACAAAAATTTTCCCCTACGCCGAGCGCAATCTCTCGCTAATCAAGCCGGAACTCAAACAAACGGCGTACTTTACGGACGTCTTTTCGTCGATTTACATTATGGACTTTTACGACCGTCAAGGTAAGTTCCATTCGCGCGCCGAAACGCTCGACTGTTGGAACCGCTACTTCGATCTCGTTCGTAAAACGTTTGACGACAACGCGATAACGATTAGCGAATCGGGTTCCGACGCTTTAATCGGGCATCTCGACGGCGCGGACGCTATTCTTCGTCGCATTACCAAGAACCAAGAAAATTACACCGGCGTAATCGATTGCGCCGACTACGAATACGTTCCTTGGTTTGACGCGGTGAACCATAATCGCTTCATTTTACACGGCGTCGGATACAGCGACCGCTACGAAGGCGGAATTTCCCGAGCGCTACGCGGAATCGAAAGCGACGACTACTTGTCGTCCGAAGCGTTGACCGGGCACGCGTTAATGGTCGACTTGTCGACGTCCGATCGCGGAACGGTTCGCAAATATTGGCTGATGCAAAACTTAGCGCGTTCGTTGGCAATGGACGAAATCGTCGGTTTCGAGTTTGTCGACGGCGATATTCACCGCCAAAAAATCTCTTGGAAATCGGGCGTCGTCGTTTACGTCAATAGAAGCGCAAACGATTGGCAAATCGGAACTTACCCGAACTCGGAACGCCCGCTAATTTTGCCGCGTTTCGGTTTTTGGACGACTAACGACGCCGCGTCGTTTGGCGGCGTCGTTCGACTCGACGGTCAAGTCGTTGAAATTCGCGTCGACGACGGTTATTACTTTGTTAACGGACGTCAAAAACTCCCGCGCGAAGCGACGCCGATTCGCCCGCTTCTCGACGACGTTAAGATCGTTGAAAACAAGGAGTTGCGCGGTCGTCTTTCTTGGGACGCGCTCCGTCCGACCGACAAACCTTACGCGCCGTTCCTGCATTTGGAACGTCCGAAAACTTGGTGGGCCGATAAACCGGAGCTTCACGTTCTGCCGTTGGGCGATCCGAACAAGCCGACCGACCGTTGGCAAGGCCTTGAAACGCAACTCTTTGGCGACGAAATCGCGGTTCCGCTTCCGAACGATTTGACGCCGGGTAAATACGACCTTTTGACCGGTCTTTACGACCGCGAAGGCGACGGTAAACGCTTGACGCTCCTTGGCTTCGGAACGGACGATCAACGTTACAAACTCGGTATGATCGTCGTCGAAGGTCAAGGCGCGAACCGCCGCGTAACGTTCGAACCGACCGGCGCGCCCGATCTTGTCGACCTTCGCCTCATTCCAAACGATAAAGCAAGTAATTTCGGTGTTTGCGAAACGACCGGCGCGTTCCGCTACGAACAAATTTCCGACTCGACGGCGCGTCTTACGCCGCTTCCGAACGAACCGAAATTCGACGTTCGCTTGACGACGCCCTTCTTCGACGACGGAACGTTCGACGTCGTTCTTCGCGACCGAAACGGCGGCGAAATCGAACGTTACGAAGCGAAAAGCGTCGACGGCGCGCTCGCTCTTACGATCGACGCGTCCAAATCGTTCGCATTGGAAGTCGTTAAAAAATAGCGTTTACCGCTAACGACGTCGTTAGTTTTTTAGCCGCGTCGCCGTTTTTCGCGCGACGCGGCGCAACATTTTTTTTTACCGTTTAGGAACCCGCCGATGTTCGCGCGTCCCCGCCGCCTCTCTTTTCTTTCGACGTTTCGAGTCCGCCCCGCCCGTTTTCTTATTGTTTCGCCCCTTTTCGCGCTCTTTTTTTTCGCCGCCGTTTCGTTTAACCTAAAACCAGTCAAAGCGGACGTTTCCGTCGGGGCTCAAACGCCGTCGAAAACGACGACCGCTCATAAAATCGCCGAAAAAACGCCGCGCGGCCGCGACGCAATCTTCGCCGAATACCAAGACAAACTGCGCGCAACCGCACAAAAATGCGACGAACGCGGTATGACGCTCGAAGGTAAAATCACTCGTTCCCTCCTTTTTAAGGACGAGCCTTATTCCTTTACGTTGCCGACGTTTAAAGCGAACAAAAATCCGGACGCGCTTCCCGAAGACGCGTCGAACGAACAGCGAAGTTGGTACGCCGCGCTGACTCGCCTGCGACGCCGATACGCCGACGAAACCTTCGAACTCGCCAAGACTTGCGCCGACGAAAAACGCGGCTACGAAGCGTTTGCTTGCGCGCAAACGGCGCTCGTAATCGACCCCGACCACGAAGGCGCCCGTCGCTTTTTCGGTTACGAAGAGCGCGACGGCGTTTGGCGCACAATTTGGGAAATTGAAAGACTTAACAAAGGAGAAGACGAAACGTCGCGTTTCGGTTGGCTCCCTAAAGACCGAATCGAACGTTACGAAAACGGCGAACGTTACTACCGCAATCGCTGGATTTCCGAAGCGGAGGAAGCGGAAAAAATCTTCGCCGGCTCTTCCGGATGGCGCGTCGAAACCGAACATTTTTCGATACTTTCACGCGTCTCGCTCGAACGCGGCGTCGAAATCGGTCGTTTTTTGGAGACGTATTACCAATCTTGGTTGCGTCTTTATTACCGTTTTGTCGCGTCGGAAAAGCAATGGGCGTCGAGATTTAACGCCAACGGGGCCGCGCTCGCAAAGAAGCATCGCGTCATACTTTACCGCAATCGCGACGAGTATTTGCGCGAACTTCGCAAACACGACGAAAACGTCGACGCCAGCATCGGTTGGTACTTGCCGAATATGCGTTGCATATTCGTTTACGAACCGTCGCCAAACGACGAGTATGAGTTCGATTTGTATTCGCTCCTCGCGCACGAGGTAACGCATCAGCTCTTTAACGAGTGTTATCTCGCGACTTCCGGACGCAACAAACCGGTTTCGCAACCCGGCCGCCGCGCCAATTTTTGGGCGGTCGAAGGCGTCGCGACATATATGGAAACTTATACGTTAACCGCTTCCAACGCCAAACTCGGCGGCGCCGAAACCTACCGTCTCCAACAAGCGATAGCAAGTCTTTTTGAGGAAAAAACTTACATTCCGTTGCGTCGGTATGCGGCGGCGACGCGCGAATCGTTTCAAACCAACGATATGCCCCTTTTGCAACGCTTGTACGCGCAGGCGACCGGTTTAACCTTTTTCTTCGTTCATCATCGCGACGGCGTTTACCGAAACGCTTTTATCGCCTACCTTTACGCAATTTATCAAGGAATCGATCGACCTGATTCGCTCGAAAAATTAACCGGTAAAACCTTCGAAGAACTCGACGCGGAATACGCAAGATTCCTCCAAGACGTCCGCGACGCAACCTTTGATTCGTCGACGCCTTAGCGTTAACCTACACTATATCGCAAATCAAAAACTTCCAAACGCAACCCCGTTTTGCTAATTTAGAAATTTCCATGAATCCTTCCGCCTCCTTACCGCGCGCCGCCGCAACTCCCGTCGTTAAAGACGTTTTATTTGTTTTAGCGACATACAACGAAATCGAAAATCTTCCGTCGCTCGTCGACGCGATTTTAACGACCGTCCCCGACGCAGACGTGTTAATCGTCGACGACAACTCTCCGGACGGGTCTGGAATTTGGGCGCAAAACGCTTCCCAAAACGACTTGCGAATTAAGGCTATCGTCAGGCAAAACGAACGCGGTTTGGGTTCCGCCGTCGTCGCCGGGTTGCGTTTCGCCGTCGAAAACGGTTATCGACGCGTTGTCAATATGGACGCCGATTTCAGCCATCCGGTCGAGGTCGCGCCGCGACTTTTAGCGCGACTCGACGGCGCCCCGCTCAACGAATCCACGACGCACGACAAATCGCAAACAAATACTGTCATTAAAGTTAACGACGCTTCGTCTACGTTCCTAGAACCGGTCGACGTCGTCGTCGGTTCGCGCTATGTTCCCGGCGGCGCGACTCCCGACTGGCCGTTACGACGTCGTATAATGAGTCGCAGCGTTAACGCTTTCGCGCGCTTGTCGCTCGGTTTGCGCACCAAAGACAACAGCGGTTCTTATCGATGTTACCGCGTCGAAACGTTGCGAAAAATCGACTTCGACGCGATCGTCTCGCAAGGCTACTCGTTTTTCGAAGAATTGCTTTACCGTTTACGTCTTGTCGACGCGCGCTTTGCCGAAGTTCCTATCGTCTTTATCGACCGTCGTTTCGGCGTTTCTAAGATCAACCGCAAGGAAGCGCTGCAAGCCGTCGCCATTATGTTGCGAATCGGCGTCGCTCGGCTTTTTAGACGAGATCGCCCAACGCGCCGGCGTAAAGCGGAATCGTTTCAAAACTAACGTTCGCCTTTTTAAATATTAACGCAACTTCAATAATAACGCAAAATGAAAAGCACAAAAGAAAAGATTTCCCTCGACGAACGCAAGGTCGCCAAGTCCGAGAAAGCCGTTTCAGCGCCGCCGCGACGCATTATCGCCGAAATTATATCTATCGGCGACGAAATAACTTCCGGCGCAAT
>JAZQAP010000229.1:0-2931 GCA_045545275.1 Thermoguttaceae bacterium
GAAGCCGCCCGGGCGGAAGAAGCCGCTCCGGCGCAAGAAGCCGCTCGGGCGGAAGAAACCGCTCCGGCGCAAGACGCCGCTCCGGCGCAAGAAGCCGCTCCGGCGGAAGAAACCGCTCCGGCGCAAGAAGCCGCTCCGGCGGAAGAAACCGCTCCGGCGCAAGAAACCGCTCCGGCGCAAGAAACCGCTCCGGCCCCGGCGGAATAATCTCGCCCTTTATTTTCGGCGCGACGTTTTAACCGGCGTCGCGTCGTTTTGCATTTTGTCGACCGCCAAAACTAAACCGTTTTACCCCAACGTTTCCGCCGACGCAATGACGCCGAACCGCCTTAAACTCCTCCTCGTTATTCCGACGCTCGATCGTTGCGGCGCCGAAAAACAGCTGACGCTTCTTGCGGTCAACCTTCCCAAAGAGCGTTTCGACGTTCGCGTCGTCGCGCTGACGCGGGGCGGCCCTTACGAAGCGACGCTCCGCGACGCCGGCGTTCCGGTCGACATAATCGGCAAAACCGCCAAGTTTTCGCCGCGCGCTTATTGGCGGTTGAAGAAAATTATTCGCGACTTCCGCCCCGACGTCGTTCACACTTGGCTTTTCGCCGCGAACGCTTACGGACGGCGCGCCGCGTTTTCGCTCGGCGTTCCGGCGGTCGTTTGCGGCGAGCGTTGCCTCGACCCTTGGAAGGCGCGTTGGCAAGGTTGGGTCGACCGTCGCCTCGAACCGAAAACGGACGCGTTCGCGGTCAACAGCTCCGGTATCGTCGACTTTTACGTCGAACGCGGAATTCCCGCCGAGAAGTTCGTCGTCGTTCCAAACGCCGTCGAGCCGCCGCCCTTCCCGCGTCCCGCCGACGCCGCGACCGCCGACGCCGCGAAGATCGCGCTGTTAAAAGAGTTAAAACTGCCCTTCGAGCCGGGCCGTCTTCCGTTGTTGATCGGGTTGGTCGCGCGACTTTGGCCGCAAAAACGCGTCAAGGAAGCGCTTTGGGCCGCCGACCAACTGAAATTCGCCCGGCTCGATTTTTACCTCCTCGTTATCGGCGACGGCCCGGAGCGCGAGTCGCTCCTCCGTTACCGAGACGACCTGCGCGTCGCCGACCGAGTCCGCTTCCTCGGCGAACGCGACGACGTTTCGCGCCTTATGCCCAATTTTGACGTCCTTTGGAATTGCAGCGCTTACGAAGGCCAATCGAACGCGATTTTGGAAGCGCAAAGTTGCGGCGTTCCGGTCGTCGCCTCGGACGTTCCCGGGAACCGCGACCTCGTTATCCCCGGCGAAACCGGCGTCCTCGTCCCGGAATTCGACGGCGACCGAATCCGCCGCCGCACCGCGCTGACTCGCGAAACGTTCCGTTTGCTGAAACCCGAAAACGCTTCGCAACGCCAAACGCTAGCCGACGCGGCGAAAGCCCGCGTCGAACGCGAGTTTTCCATCGACGCGTTAATCGCCCGACACGTCGAGCTTTACGAACGTTTGATCGCCGAAAAAAAGCGGCGTTGACCGCCCGTTATTTCCGTTAAAACAATCAAACGCCGCGCTCGCCGTCTTCGAACGTTCGAAGCGCGGTCGTTTGCCGTTTATTCCCGTTTGCGCGCCGGAGCCTCTTTTACGTCGTCCCCGACGTCGCGTTTGTTTCCGGAGCGCCGCGCCCTTAGTTCGACGCGACGCCGATTAACCCCAACGATTAGGAGCTTTACCCCAATGAAACGCGTCGCGTTTTCTTTCCTCGCTCTCGCTCTTCTCTCGACCTGCGCCGTTTTCTCGAACTTCGCCGCCGCTAACGACGCGGGGCCCGGCGTTTCCGCCGAAGAGGCGCTCCGTCTTCTCGTTCAAGGCAACGAACGTTTCGCCGCGAACAAAACCGCTCACCCGCACTCGAATTTCGCCCGCCTCGTCGACACCGCGGAACACGGCCAACACCCGTTCGCGACGGTTCTCGGCTGCAGCGACTCCCGCGTTCCGGTCGAGCTTCTCTTCGACCAAGGCTTCGGCGACGTCTTCGTCGTTCGCGTCGCGGGCGGGGTTTGCGCCGACGACGAAACCGGTTCGATCGAGTACGGCGTTTCGCACCTCGGCACGCCGATTTTGGTCGTCTTGGGCCACACGCAATGCGGCGCGGTTACGGCGACGGTCGAACACGAACACGCCGACGGGCACATTAAATCGCTCGTTTCGCACATCGAACCGGCGGTGAAGCGCGTTCGCGCCGCTCGTCCGGAACTTTCCGGCGCCGCGTTGATCGAAGCGGCGGTCGTCGAAAACGTTTACGTCGCGATCGAAGAACTTTTCGAACACAGCCCGACGACGGTCGAAGCGCTCGAAAAGGGCAAACTTTGGATCGTTCCGGCGATTTACAACGTCAAAACCGGCAAAGTCGACTGGCGCGCGCCGATCAAATCGAAAAAAGACTTGAAAAACGTTAAGAAATAACGAGCGTTCGCGTCGACCGCGCCGCCGTTTGGAACGCCGTCGTTTGTTTCTTGAAACGTCTAAGCGCGATTCGAACGACGCGCTTCCCGACTTTCGTCGATAGTTTCTTTCGAGTTCGCCGTCCCCAAAATCGGGCGTCGAACTCGTTTTTTTTCGGCGTTTCCCTCGTCGACGGAACATTCCGAACACGTTCTTTTCCGCCGCTTCCCTTCTTCATTAAGGCCTTGCCGACCAAACGTCGTCGCCGAGTTCGTCGAAAATCCGGCGTCGTCGCGTCGACCGAACAGGCCGTCTCGCGCGCTTTTCTTTTTCGCGCCGCCGCGACTCCGCTTCGCCGCCTTTCGTCCGCGCGTCGTTTCAAACGACAAAAAAGCCCGTTCCTCGCCGAAACGAAGAACGGGCTTCAAACTCGTTCGCTAAGCGACGTTAACCGTCGGAATTAACGGGGGTTGAGTTCCTTATATTTCGCCCAAACGGCCGGATCCGGTTCGAAGAGCTTCGCT
>JAZQAP010000230.1:0-1989 GCA_045545275.1 Thermoguttaceae bacterium
CTTGTTTTCCGCGCCCGTCTCTCCGCCTACCGCCGCGCCAAGCGTCTCGAACGACGCCAACACGCCCGCCAGCGACGAATGATCGACCGCGACCGTTTGGACGCCCAGCGCCGTCAATCTTTGCGCAAGTTCCTCGTTTTCTCGCAACACGACGACGAAATCGGGGTCGAGTTCGACGATCGCCTCGATATTAATATCGAAAAGGCTTCCAATTTTCGGCAAGTCGGCGACTTCCGGCGGGTATTGGCAATACGTCGACGCCGCGACGACGGAGTCGCCAAGTCCCAGCGCGAAAAGCGTTTCCGTTACGCTCGGAACGGTCGAGACGACGCGGACGCCGCCCGCCGTTCCGGTTTTCGCCGACTCGCCGCCGTTTGTCTCGCCGTTTTGCGGCCCGTCCGTTCCGCAACCGCTCAACAGCGCCGCCGTTACAACCGCCGCAACCGTTAGCAGCGTCGTCGTTTTACTCCGCCCGTTCATTTTCGCCATTCCCCTTTTTCTCCCCTATTCCCTTTATTTTACTTATCTCGACGCGCTTTTCGTCGAACGTTTTCATTATACCCGTCTTCGTCGCCGACGCAACGCCCCCGGTCGCGCCGCCAACCTCCCAAATTAGCCTTGACTTTTCCGCTTCAAAAACTCAATTCCCAACAAGTTAAACAACGCTAACGTAACGCCGTTCGTTTTTTTTCGCTCTTTTCGCTAAAAGTCGTTAAAAATCGACCAAAACCGTTGAAATCGCGTTTCGAGCGCCGTATAATAACGTCAAACTCAACCTTTTTCGCGACGCGGCGGCTAAAACCGCGTCGTTATTTTCGGTCGAACCGTTAAAACCGCGCTTTCGACGGTTCGCGTTCCGTCCGTTTCCCCCTTTTCAACGTCGAAGAGAAACGCCGATGAGCCAAGACAAAATCACTCGCCGCGCTTTTACTCAAAGCGCGCTCCTCGCTTCCGCGGTTTTTGGAGCGGAAACGCTCGCCCCGTCTTCCCCGTTCGCCCAATTTAACGCCGACGCCGCGTTCGGAGCGGAGCCGGCCTCGTCGAAACCGGGTATCGCCGACTCGCCTTACGGCGTCTGCTCGCACCTCGGCGGCGGCGAAGAACACGACCAAACGCCGAAAAACCTCGAACTGATGAAGGCGGCCGGTATCGCTTGGGCGCGCGCCGACTTCTCTTGGAGCGGCGTCGAACGGAAAAAAGGCGAATGGACGTTCGACCACCTCGACCGCGTCGTCGACGAAACGGCTCGCGTCGGGCTGCAAGTCTTGCCGATTCTCGATTACGACGTCGCTTGGGCGACCCCGGCGTTTAAGCATTTGGACGCTTGGCTCGAGTACGTTCGCCGAACGGTCGAGCGTTACCAAGACCGAATCCGCTATTGGGAAGTTTGGAACGAACCGAACCTCGAAGGTTTTTGGAAAGCGAAACCGAGCGGCGCCGATTACGCGACGCTTCTTCGCGAAACGTACAAGACGATCAAAGCGATCGACCCGGAACTCGTCGTTCTTTACGGCGGGCTCGCGGGCGTTCCGATCGATTACTTCGAAGCGTCGCTCGACGCGGGCGCGGGCGAGTTTTTCGACGTTATCAACATTCACCCCTATCGCGGCGGCTTGACGACCGAGCGGACGATTCGCCGCTTCGAAGAGGAAATCGCGCGGTTCCCCGCCGCGCTGAAGAAGCGAAATATCGCGCCGAAGCCGATTTGGATCACCGAAATGGGTTGGGCGACGCCTCCCGTCTTCGGCGAAACGAACAACCGCGTCGTTAGCGCCGGGCTCCAACATCTCTTCCCGAAATCGACGACCGGCGAAGAACCGCTCCCGAAGGTCGCGATCTTTTACGACTCGCGGTACGAACCGTCGGCGAACGCGACGCCGCAAGAATTTTACCGCCTTCTTCCGGCGGGCTACTTCGCTCGCGGTCGCGCCGGACGCGGCCCGGTCGGCGGTCGCGGTCGACTCGGCGGCGGAGGCGGCGTCGAGAACC
>JAZQAP010000231.1:0-2180 GCA_045545275.1 Thermoguttaceae bacterium
CGGCGAAAGCAAGTTCGGCAAATACGACTCGGCCAACGCCGCGACTTGGCTCGTCGCGCGTTCGACGGCGACGATCTCCTCCGCCAACTTCAAGCGCCCGGCCGACTTTTCCGGAGTATCGCCGGACGCGTTCGAGTCGCAAAAGATAATCCCTCCGAGACGCTCCGGACGACGCGCCGCGAACGCGAGCGAAATATAGCCGCCCATCGAGAGCCCGCAAAGATAAACTTTTTCCGTCGCCGGGTCGCGTCCGAGTTCGCAGGCGATTTCCGACGCTAAAATCGTCAAGTCGTCGGCGTAACGCCCCATCGTAACGCGCGGAAAGCCGTGCGGATTGAGCCCGTTGGCGCCGAGCGTCGAACCGCCGAACCCGCGCAAGTCCGGAACGACGCAATAAAATTTCGACGCCAATCGGTCGGCGACCGCGTCGAAAATACGACCGTCGAACGGAAAGCCGTGCGCGAAGACCAAAATCGGCCCGGAGCCCTTGGCGCTAACGGAATATTCGGCGTCGTCGACAAGATATTTTTTCATTCGAGGATTCCTTTCGAATCGTTTTCGAATATTTTTTTGAACAATTACTTTATAGTAAGGTAAAATCGCGGCGGCGTCAACGCGTTTTTTTCGCCGTCGACGCGGTTTTCTCCCTTTTTCGCCCCGTCGACGCGGTTTCGCTCCGCCGTCTATTTTGCCCCCCTTTCCCGTTTTACCCGTTCGACAAACGCGGGCGAATCGGCGTTTTAGGTCGCGACGGAAAAAATTTCAAGTCGGAACGTTTTTCCGTCGAAAACCGAAACGACGCGTCGCGTTCCAAAGCGAACGGAAACGTTATGCGGCGCAAAATAATTAAAATATAACGTCTCGGCGAGAAAGGAAACCGGACGATGAAAAAAACGAAGAAACTTTGGACGGCGACGGTCGCGCTGACGGCTTTCACCGCGTTCGGTTTCGTCGCGGAACCGACGCCAAGTTGGGCGCAAATCAGTTTCGGGCGAATGCGCGACGCGTCCGAGAAAGGGCCGAAACCGTCCGCGCCGATCGTCGACGAAGACGAAGAAGCCGACGCGTTCGACGTCGACCCGAACGAAAAAGCCGACGCGAAAAACTCGAAAGACGGCAAAGACGCGGAAAAACCCGCCGCGACGCGATCGACGCGAACGATCGGGCGCCGCTCGAACGCCGCCGGGGGAAACGCCGCTCGAACGACGCCGCGCCCGCCCGCCGCTCGGCCGTCGAGCGCCGACGTTAAACAAGACGCAAAAAAAACGGAAACCGCCGCCGACGCCGCGAACGCAACGCCGACCGAAGAAACGTCGCAACCGGAAACCGCCGCGAACGAAACGTCGACCTCCAAACCGGCGCGCAATCCGCTCGCCCCGGCGTCGACGCCGAACGCTCCCGCCGCGACGCTCGACGATTTTGTCGCCGACGAAACCGAATCGACCGACGAAACGCCGGACGACGGCAAGCGCGGGCCGCGTCTCGGGAAAGCGATCTCGACAAAATATCGCGCCGGGATGATTTTCGAAGCGCGAGCGAACGGCGCTTGCAAAGATTTGCTCGGAACGGCGCCGGTTCCGACCGAGTTCCCGGAGCAAAAAGTCCGAACGCTCGAAGAAAACTTCCCGCGCGTCGCAAGGGTCGATTATCGCGACCTCAAAGAGGGCGGCGCTCGGCAGATGGTCTTCCGAATGCGCGAACTCAAACCGGGTCAACGCGTCGAGGCGACCGTCCTTTTCGAGGTAACGCGCCGTCCGATTCTTCCGCCGAGCCAACCGGAAATTTATCGCTTCCCGAAAACGGTTCCGCGCGACCTGCGCCGCTATTTGAAAGCCGGCGATTATATCGAATCGACGTCGAAGACGGTGCGCAAACTCGCTTCCGATATTATCGAGCAAGTCGAAGAAACGAACAAAGACGCGACCGACTGGGAAAAAATCGACGCGCTCTTCGAGTACGTCCGAACCGAAATTTCGTATAAAGAGGCGCAAATCGAAAAGCCGATGCGCGGCGCGCTCGCGGCGCTTCGAACCGGCGACGGCGACTGCGAAGATATGTCGGCGCTCTTCATCGCGATGTGTCGCTCGCTCGACGTTCCGGCCCGACTCGGTCGCGTCCCGGGGCCCTGCTGGGCGGAATTTTATCTCGTCGACGACGAGAAAAACGGTTACTGGTTCCCC
>JAZQAP010000232.1:0-5202 GCA_045545275.1 Thermoguttaceae bacterium
GCGACGGCGACCGCGTCGAACGAATCTTCGAGGAATCCGAATTCTTCGAGCGAGTGGAACTGGCGCGGCGTAAAAAGGGCCGAAAGTCGGTTGAAAAGGAGACCGTTTTGCTTCGCGGCGCCGGTCAGAACGACGTCGAACGGCTCGTCGAAGCGGGCGACGTTCGCCTCGACGTTTTCCGCGATCGACTCGGCGACGTAATGAACCGCCGTGCAAAGAGCGTCGAGGGCGTTGAAACGTCGCGATTCGTCCTTTTGGAGCGCCTCCAAATAGAACGGCGCGGCGAGCGTCGACGAAAGGGGGGACGAAAAATAACGCGGCGGGAGGGCTTCCTTGCCCCGCGTTCGCCGAGCCTCTCGCCAAAAGTCGAGAAGTTCGGCGTTCCGGCTTCCTTGCACGGAAAGACGTCCGCCGACGTCGAGTTTCGATTCGCCTTTGCTCGTCGCTTCGGTCAACGCGTTCAGGAGCGAACCGCAGGGGACGATTTCTTGAAACGCGACGCGCGTCCAAGATTTTTTGTCGGAAATCGCCGACGGAATATAAGTCCAGCGCGCCGTTTCGCCGAGGTCGATCAGGAGTCGGTCGCGTTCGGAGCCGCCGAGCAGAATCCAGTACGGAAGGGCGAAAACGGGAGCGCCGCGTCCGTCGGTCGCCCAATCTTTGCCGACGAAGGAGTCGACGACGTTGAGCCCGGTTCTTTCGGCTAAAAGGGCGGCGTCGGCGAGGCCGCAACGGGTGGGGGGCGCGTCCCAATCGGCGACGCGCGTCCAAACGCCGGGATCGTGAATCGCGACGGCGACGATTTCGTCCTTGCGAACGTCCGTTTCCGCTAAGAGCGCGTCGAGCGCTTCTTCTTGAAGCGTCGCCAACATGACGCGAATTTGAAAAAGTTGGGTTAAATCGGAAAGCCCTTCGACGGAGGGAGAAGGTTGGGGCGCGGCGCCGTTCGAGGGGGCGGCGGACGAAGCGTTTTCCGTTTTGGGGTCGGCGTCGAGTTGAGCGCGCAGTTCGGCGAACGCGGTAAAAATTTCCTCCGGCAGATCGAACGACATGCTCTTTTGAAGAACGACGCCGGCGCCGGGGCGCGCCGCCTCCAAACCGACGAGCGCCGTTTCGAGTTTGCGAACGTTCGACGAAATATGAACGCCGACGAACCAATGAAGCGCCGTCGACGGCTGAGTTTTGGTTTTGAAAGAAAACATCGAACGCTCCGTTCTGTTGGCGTCGCGGCTCCGGGAAGCGCGTCGCGTGGGACAAGGCGAGGAAATTAAATATGGACGAAACCGAATGTTTGCGGTAAATAGGGGATGTTAAACGATAAGTCGGATAAGGTTGAACGAATCGATTTTAGCGTCGACGTCGTTTAAAGAAACGAGCGTCGGAGTAAAACTGTTCCCGCGCCCGCCCTCGTCGAGAGCGAGCGTTGGAAACGGACGAAGTCAAATCGTGATTTCGGAAGACGCGTCGCGCGACGGTCGGTTTTTGCGCGATTTTTCCGAAATTTGGGAACGTTCCGGTTTTACGGGCGTCCAAAGAAAGGGATTGCGGCCCGTTTCGCGAAATTCGGCGACCCCTTTAACAAATTCGTGGAAAATACGACGGTCGAGAACAGACGCGGCGGTCGATTCCGGGTGGAACTGAACGCCGACGGCCAGCCAATCTTCGCGAGTCGATTCGATCGCTTCGACGACGTTGTCGCCGGGGCAGCGCGCGGAAACGAGGAAATTCGGGGCGACGTCGTCGACGGCCATGTGGTGAAGGCTCGAAACGCGCACGTCGTTTTCGCCGTACACTCGGTCGAGAAGGGAGTTCTTCTCGATAACTAAACCGTGTCGATGAAAAGGATCCATCGGATCTCGGTGCGGGAAGGCGCGCGGAATATCGTCTGGAATATGGAGGAAAAGGGTGCCGCCTTGGTCGACGTTAAGGAGTTGCATCCCGACGCCGATACCGAGAACCGGGAGACGGCGACGCGCGATTTCCCGAGTCAAAGCGCGGTCGAATTTTTCGCGTTCCGCGGGCATCGGACGGGTGTACGGGTGCAGCATGTAACCGTCGTTGCGCGGATCGAGGTCGCCGCCGCCAACCAAAACGACGCCGTCGAGGTCGTCGAGTTTTTCGAAAATAACTTCGGAATTAAGGCAAAGAGGGAGAAGGTCGGGAACGCCGCCGGCTTCGACGACGCAATTCGTATAGCTGTCAAAAATATAATTGACGCCTTGAACGTTGTTTCGCTCCGGCTTGTACGCCATATTAATGCCGATGCGAACTTTTTTTTGAGATTGACGAGAAAACATCCTGTTAACGCGCTCCTTGCAAAAAGATTTTTAACGGCGATCAACGCAAAATTTCCCGTTGGAAAGCGCGCTCCGACGACCGAGCGTCGGCAAACGTGCCCGTTTCCTTCGCGCCGCGCAAGGCTTAAACGTCCGCTTAATTCGTAAAATCGTTATAATACGAACGACAAGGCGAAAAAACGAGCGCCGATCGGCGACGCGCTTTAAATCCGCTCGGCGGACGGCGTCGGCTCGGCGATACGCAAACGCTAAAGTCTCGGCCCTCGCAAAACGACCGCTCCGCGTTTGCGCTCAAAGTCGAGCGAAAACAAACGAACCGACGTTGCGAAAACGAAGGGAAACGCTTTTGCGAAACGCGAACGTAAATTCAATTCGACGCCAACCGAATCGAATCGACCGACTCGACGACGAACGCCAATCGTCGACAAGCGGCGCGTTCGAAACAAACGTTTCGACAAAAGGGAAATTTTGCGTCGGCGTTTGTCGCGTCTCCTGTCGAAAAGTCGATAAGGACGAAACGCCGGTTTTCAAAAAAGAACCGTAAAAAACGGCCCGCAACCCGACGCTCCGTAAGGAGAAGCGCAAACGTTCAACGCGAACGACAAAAACAACGTTTGACCGCGAACCGCCAAGAACACGACAAAATTGTTTTTGCTCGTTAAAAATCAAAATTTCAAATTCAAACAAACGTCACTCTATTTGAATCTGAGAAATGCAAGCTTCGGTATTAAATATACCGTCTTTCCCGGATTTCGCAAGGGGCGAATCTCGCTTTTTTTTATTTTGGTTAAAGTCGGTCTAAAACGTCGTATTTAGGTTAATTTGGCGAAAATGGGTTCGGTTTGCTGACGTTAAGATTGCGTTAACGGTTAAAGTCGGCGTGTTTTCTTGTCTTTAACGTTTGGCTACGTTCGCCAAGAGGCGCGTTAAATAGGGTTGTTGGGGTAAAATAGAGGCTTTGACGGCGCTGTCTGCGGAGACGGGGCAAGAGTCGGATTTTCGACGCGATAACGAAGGGAAAAGGAGGCCGGCGCGGCGCGTCGAGCGATTTGGACGGTTCGACGATTTTAACGCGATTTTCTTCGCCTTGCGCGACGACGAGCGCTTGACGAAAATTCGAGAATAGGCAAAATATAAAGAAACGCGTCTCTAAGGGGCGAGCGGGCGTTTCAAACGGGCTCCGTCGGGGCGTTAAATCGACGCGAAGCGGAGAAAGTGGGGGAATTGGGCAAAGTTTAACGGCGCGGGGCGAGGTTTCGTAAGCGGAGGCGAAAGACGGATGGGCGTTATTTTCGATATGGACGGCGTGTTGATCGACAGCGGCGCGGCGCATTGGGAGAGTTGGCGGGTCGTCGCGGAGGAAGACGGGGTGAACTTTACCGAAGAGGCGTTTTGGGCGACTTTCGGGATGGTTTCCGACGTTATTGTCGCTCGGCATTGGGGGGAAAATCCGCCGACCGATCCGACCGAAATAGCGGCGATCGTCGACCGTAAAGAGACGGCGTTTCGGGAGAGCGTCGCGACGCATACGACGCCGATAGCGGGCGCGGTCGACTTTATTCGTTATTTAGCGGATCGCGGCGTTAAGATCGCCGTCGGTTCGTCGGCGCCGCGAGAAAACGTCGAGCATATTTTGCGTTGGCTCGGCGTTCGCGAGCTGTTTGGCGACCGCGTCGTCGCCGGGGACGAGGTGAAGAACGGTAAGCCGGCCCCGGAGATTTTCTTGACGGCGGCGAAAAAAATCGGCGTTCCGGCGGAAAATTGCGTCGTGATCGACGACGCGAAAAACGGCGTCGACGCGGGCGCCGCCTCCGGAGCGACGACGGTCGGCTTTTTTAGCGCCGGGCACTCGCTCGACGAATACGGGAACGCCGCCGTCGTCGTTCGCTCGTTCGACGAATTGCGCGAAATGTTGGAGATCGCCGACGACGGTTCGAGCGTTCGGCTGCGTTTGTCGCGTTAAAAAGTTGAAAACGGTAAAATAGACAAAACGAAGAGGCGCGTCGCGAGCGAAACGCTCGAAAGAAAGAACGGCCTCCTTATAAAAAATAAAAAATCGCGTATAATTAAAGGAGCCGCTTCGAGAGGGCGGCGAACTTTGGGCGTCGAGCGGCGTTTTTTCGCGGTCGAAAACGCTCTATATAATATTAATGACAAAATCGGCGGTTTTCGTTTGCGCGGCGTAAGCGGCGCGGCGGGGTTGGGAAAGGAACGGCGATGAATCGAGACGGCGATCATTCGGAAAAATGCGCGGAGTTTAGCGGTTTCGCGGCGTCGGCGAAATACGTCGTCGGGGTCGACTTGGGGACTTCGAACTGCGAACTGGCTTACTTGTCGGTCGACGGCGCGAACGACGACGAGCCGCGCGTTCTCGAAATTCCGCAATTTGTCGCGACGTCGACGATCGAGCGGCGCGATAAATTGCCGTCGGCGCTTTACGTCGGCCCGGAGGAAGAGCGCGGGTTGGCCGATTGGCGTTTGCCTTGGAACGAAACGACGCTCGACGGCGACGCGGAGGCGAGCGAAGTCGGCGGCGAAAACGATAAAAGTGATAAAGACGGCAAAAGCGGTAAAGGCGGGTTTTTCCGCAAAATTTTCGGAATCGGTTCGAGCGATAAGACCGACGCGACGCGACCGAACGGAACGTCGAATCCGAACGCGCTTTACCTCGTCGGAGAAATCGCGTTGCGTCGGGCCGCGGAAACGCCGGAGCGAACGGTCGTTTCGGCGAAATCTTGGCTGACGCATTCCCGAGTCGACCGCCGCGAGCCGATACTTCCCTGGGGCGCGCCCGACGGAACGTCGCGAGTTTCGCCGGTCGAAGCGTCGCGGCGGTACTTGGCGCACCTTGCCGCCGCTTGGAACGACGCGTTTCCGGACGCGCCGATTTTCGAACAACAAGTCG
>JAZQAP010000233.1:0-2025 GCA_045545275.1 Thermoguttaceae bacterium
AGAAGCCGCTCCGGCGGAAGAAGCCCCGGCGACCGAAGAAACCGCTCCGGCGGAAGAAGCCCCGGCGACCGAAGAAGCCGCTCCGGCGGAAGAAGCTCCGGCGACCGAAGAAGCCGCTCCGGCGGAAGAAGCTCCGGCGACCGAAGAAACTGCTCCGGCGGAAGAAGCTCCGGCGACCGAAGAAGCCGCTCCGGCGGAAGAAACTTCCGAATATTACGCGCTGGACGAAGTGAAAGATCGCATTCGCCAAACGTTGGCTCGCGAAAAGGTCGGCGCGAAACTCGACGAACTGAACGATAAATTCGCCGCGTATTACGATCAATACAAGACCCTTAAAGCGGAAGGCGCCGACCTCGCCGGTATCGAAGACGTCGACGCGAAAGCGTTCGCCGACGAAAACGGTTTCGGTTATTACGTTTCGAGCGCCGCCGACGAAGAAGGGAACGTCGTTCCGGTCGTCGCGACGATCGAAGAAGCGCACATCGCCGAAGCGTTGCCGATCAACGAGTTGGCGACGATTTACGAACGCGCTCCGCTTCCGTATCGCGCGAAGAAACTCGATTTCGACGCCGCCGACGCCGCTTACGTTTACCGCGCGATCGACGTTCAAACGGAAAATTCGCCGGAATTTGAAGAAGCGCGCGATTATGTTCTCGCCGCTTGGAAACTTCGCGAAGCCGCCAAACTTGCGCAAGCCGCCGCCGACAAATTCGCCGAAAGCGCGAAAGCCGAAGGCGCCGATTTCGCCGCGTTGGCCGCCGAAGCTAAAGCCGCCGTCGTCGAAACGGAAGCCTTTAGTTTCCTCGAAGCGCCGAGCGCGCTGCCGGGAATGGGGAACGCGCAAGTTCAACTGGCCGAAATCCGCGAAAAGGGCGTCGAATTGGGCGAAGCGTTCCGCGACAACCAAGCGATTATCGCGCCGGGTTGGGACTTCAACGAAACCGCGTTCGGAATGAACGTCGGCGACGTCGCCGTCGTCGCGAACCAGCCGAAAGATCGCGTTTTCGTTCTGACGATTTCCGAAAAAGATCCGGAACCGACGAGCGAAGAATTGGCGACCGCCGCCGACGATCCGACGGTTCGACAAGCCTCCGACGTCTTGACCCGCGTTCGCGTTTCGCGTTTCAGCGAAAAATTCTTTGAAAACCTCCGCGAAGAAGCCGGATTCGAATGGGTTTCGATTCCGCGCGACGACCGCTGAACGCCTTAGTTAAGTCGAGCGACGCAAACGTTTAACGCTTCGCGTCGCTCGACGGGCGTATTTGACGAACCCGACGTCCCGCGGCGTCGGGTTTTTTCGCGCGTCGATTTTGTTAAGAAGCGCGTCTTTTCTTTCGAGCGAAGCGATGAATTGGATAACGAAAGCGGTAAAGCATTTTTGTTTGATAACCCGGCATAAGGCGCTCGTGTTCGCGTATTGCAGTTACGCCGGAATTCCTTGGCGCGGCTTTATGCACGACTGGTCGAAATATTCGCCGGTCGAGTTTTTCGAGTCGGTTCGTTACTTCGACGGCAAGCGTTCGCCGGTCGGGATTTCTCGGGAAGTCAACGGTTTTTCACTCGCTTGGCTTCATCACAAGGGGCGCAACCCGCACCATTACGAGTATTGGCTCGACTGGCTCGACGAAAAGGGAACGCCGATACCGACGCCGTTCGAGTACGCGCTCGAAATGGTTTGCGACTGCATATCCGCGTCGAAGGTTTACAACGGGCGCGATTTCCGGTATTCGAAGCTCCTCGAATGGTGGCGACGTCGCGACGAACGCCGTCCGGTCAATATGCATCCGATTTCGAAGCGGTTTCATTTCGCGATGTTGGAAGCGCTCGCCGCCGAGGAGAGTTTGCGTCCGTTGCGCCGCGCTCGCGCTCTTTACGACGAAGCGCGAAACGCCTTCGAAGCGGAAGCCGCTCGCGACGACGCCGAGTAACCGAAGAACGCTAAGGAATAAAAAGACGCCGAGTAACCGACGGACGCTAAGGAATAAAAACGACGCCGAGTAACCGGCGAGCGTCAAGAAAAGAAAG
>JAZQAP010000234.1:0-3276 GCA_045545275.1 Thermoguttaceae bacterium
TAAAGGAGCGTTTCGTCGACGTCGAGCGCCGCGACGCCCGCGTCGAGCGTCGGCGCCCAAAACGCTTCGAGCCGAACCTTTTCCGCGCTCCCGAGTCCTTTTTTCGAGTCGACGGCGACCCGCAACGCGCGTTTTCCGGCGTCGTCTCGCTCAAAGAACGCGTCGAGCGTCGACGCGCCCGCCGCCGGTTTCCGATAAACCGCCGCCGAACCGACCTTCTCGAACGGCGTTCGCGCGCAGTTCCAAAGGGAAACGTTCAACGCGCCGGACGCGTTCGCGTCGAGCGGAACGACGACGCGCCGCCGCCCTTTTTCCGCCGTCCAAACGCGCTGCGCCAACGCGACGCCGTCCTTTTCGACGGTCGCCGCCAACGGAATTCCGTTATCGGCCCAAATTTCAAGTTCGACGCCCTTCCCGCTCTCCAAAACTCGCGACGGAAGGGAAAAAGCGACGCGTTCGACGGTCGCCGTCGGCGTCGCGAAGCGGAACGTTTCGAACGTCGGCTCCGGCGGCATGAAGTCCTCGACGCGGGCGTCGTCGTTTAACGCAAACAATCCCGGCGCCGCGTCCGCCGCGACGCGCTCTTCTTCGCCGACTCTCTTTTTATCGTTTTTAACGATTTTACCAACTTCAACAACTTTCGCGATTTTGCCGTTGAACGCGGTTTCGAGCGAATACGTCTCGTCGACGTCCGGCGTCCAACGGAGCGTCCCGACGCCCCCTTTCGACGTTTTCGCCGTCGCGACGCGCCCTTCCGAGTCGTTCAGCGCGAACTCGCCGACGACCGGGCGACCGACTTCGTCGACGCACTCGAACCAAACGACGTTTTCGCGTCCGGCGACGAGCCGGCCTCCGGTCGGATAAAAGCGAACGTCGAGCCCGCGTTTCTCCGGCGCAAGGGACGCGGCGTTCGCTCCGGCGGAAAGCGCAAGCGCGTTCTCCAACTCCGCGACCGCGCGACCGAAATCGTCCGTCGGCGCCGCGACCGCCGTCTCTTCGGTTTTACCCTTTTTGCCGTTTTTACCGTCTTTATCGCCGGACGCCAAGGGGCGAAACGCCCGCGCGGGAGCGCCGCCCGATTCGTCGCTAAGCCTAAGGGCGCCGTGAAGTTCGGCTCTCGCGCGGTCAAATTTGGGCGAATCTTGATCGGCAAGAACGAGCGTTTCCATTCGCGTTTCCTCGCTCGCCGCTTCCGGCTTGGCGGCTAGCGACGGCTCCGCAACCGGCGCGCTCGGCGTCGAAACCGCGTTCATCGCCATTCCCATTCCGCCGTCCGGCGTCCGGGAAGCGTCCATTCCGCTCGACATTGCGCCCGCTTTACCGTCCGGAACCGGAGCCGCGTTCATCGCCATTCCCATTCCGCCGTCCGGCGTCCGGGAAGCTTTCGACCGAAAATATTTGATTTTCGCTTTCCCCGGTCGTTCTTTTTTCAACGCAAGAATTTCGTCGTCGTTTTCTTCGAACGCCTCCAACGCGGCGAAACGGGCCGCCGCGTTCGCGCCGACGTCCGCTTTCGGCGCGTCGACGACCGATAAAATCGTTTCAAACGTTTCCATTTCTCGTTCGCCGGCGGAAATCGTCAATCGCGTTCGCGCCGGAAAGTCGGAAACGTCCGGAATCTTGAAGCGCGCGACGCCGCTCGCGTCGCCGCTTTCGGTATGCGCGAGGAGCGACGCCCCGGTTTCCGCGTCCGAAAAGGAGAAGCGAATCGGAACGCGACGCGGTTTTCCGTTCGGGCCGGTCGTCGTCGCGGCGATCGTTTGCGACTCGCCGCGCGCCAAGGTTCGCGGCGCCGCGATTTGAATTCGGAAATCGTCTCGAAAACGCGCTTGCAACGCCGATTCTTGCGCCCAAAAACCGACCGCCGTCGAAAGCGCGACGACCGCCAACGCGATAATCAAGTTTTGAAAGAGAGTCGGTTTCGGAACGCGCGCCCAAAGTCGACGCGCCGCCGAACGCCGACCGCCGTCGACGCTCGACGTTCTCGTTCGCCCGACCGTCGCCCAACCGCTTTCGCCGTCGACGCTCCCCTTGGCGCCGAACCGAAAACGCGACGCGGACGTCGGTCGCGCCGATTTCAACGTTTTCGCCGTTCTCGCAAAGTTTGCCGATTTTTCGGATTTCGCGCGCCGTCGTTCTTTCCGCGATTCCCCCCGTTTGTCGGCGTCGCCGCCCTTTTCGGAGCGGTCGTTTTTCGATTCCGTTTTACTTTTTCGCAACAAATTCAAGCGACGTTTCGCCCTTTTCCGATTCGAACCGCTCGACTCGCCGTCCGGCTCGAGCGCGGTCGTTTTCGGAAACGCCGCCGTTTTCGCGTCGTCGACGTTCGTCGAAAACGCGTCGGGGCCGCTCAAGACCGAATCGAACCAAAAGGACGCTCCGTCGTCGAACGGCGCCGATTCGAGCGCGACGTTTTTCGCCGCCGTTTCGTCGATTTCCGCTTCCGGCGCCTCTTCCCAACGAGCGGCGCGCGCAAAACGGTCGGCGGTCTCTCGCGCTTCGTCGAAAATCCGGGCGGCGGTCGCGTCGGACGCGATCAAGAGCCGCAACTCTTCCGCTTCGTTCTCGTCGAGAAGTCCGTACAACAACTCGAGCGCCCGTTCTTTCAAATCTTGTTCGGAAAATTTGCTCTTCATCGTTCCGTCTCCGCCGCGCCGTTCCCTTTTTCCGCGCTCGCTCCGTCGCCGTCCGCCGCCGCGTTTTCTCGATCTTTTTCTGTCGTCTCGCTTTCCGCCCCGCTTTCGTTTTGGTCGCGTTCGACGCTTCGCTCTTCGACGCGCAACGCGCTAATTTCGTCCGCCGTTCGCAACTTCGCCAACGCGCGCCGCATCGCCGTCTTAACGGTTCCGATAGGGAGGCCGGTCGCTTGCGCGATTTGCTCGTATGTCAGCGCGCCGTTTTGACGCAACAGAAAGACGTCCTTTTCCTTCCCGTCGAGCCGTCGAATCGCGTCGCGCAACGCGGCGAGTCGTTCCCGTTCGAGCGCCCGTTCCTCCGGTTCGCCGTCGCGCGCCGTCGGTTCGATCTCCTCGACGGCGACCGCCTTCCGACGCCGACGCCAACCGCTCTTCAAGACGTCGAGCCCGACGTTGTACGCGACGCGAAAGACCCAAGCGCGCAAGTTCGCGATTTCGTCGAGCGCGTCCCGCTTCTTCCAACAGCGAACGAAACCGTCCTGCAACGCGTCGCGGGCGTCGTCGGGATTCCCCAACAAATGTTGGAGCGTCCCCAACAGCTCCGGCTCGAAGCGAGTGAAAACGTCCTCCAACTTCAACT
>JAZQAP010000235.1:0-3749 GCA_045545275.1 Thermoguttaceae bacterium
GAAGAATCGCGGCAAGCGGAAAAGTCGCGGCGACCCTATTATTTTTTGCAAAGGATAGTACAATGACGGTTGGATTCAACTTTAACAACGGAAAGGAGAGTACCCGCCGTCATGACGCCCGCTCGCAAGGAACCCAATATGGAAACGTACTCCGGACGCTTCGCCGCTCGACTTCGCGAGTTGCGAACGAAGGCCAACTTAACGCAAGGCGAACTGTCGGAAGCGCTTGGAGTCAAGCAGCAAACCGTATCGCAATGGGAAACGGCGAGTCGGTCGCCGTCGATAGATCAGTTGCCTGCGATCGTCAAGGCGCTGCGTCTTACCAAGGTCGGCGAACTAATGCCCGACGAGTAATTTTTAAGAAAATCACGAATTGTTGTGAAAGATATCTTGCTTTTACAACAGAACGTGGTATAAATAACTCCGTCAAGAGCGACGGAGTCCGTCCAAATTTTTCGACCGCCCGGGGCGGCGCCGCGTTCTTGCGTAAGTTCGCGACGTCGTCGCGGGCGTTTTGTTTTGGAAGGCAAGCAACAAAAAGAAGAATCGCGGCAAGCGGAAAAGTCGCGGCGACCCTATTATTTTTTGCAAAGGATAGTACAATGACGGTTGGATTCAACTTTAACAACGGAAAGGAGATTCTTCGCCGTCATGACGCCCGCTCGCAAGGAACCCAATATGGAAACGTACTCCGGACGCTTCGCCGCTCGTTTGCGCGAGTTGCGAACGAAGGCCAACTTAACGCAAGGCGAACTCGCCGAACGAATTGGCGTCAGGCAACATACCGTATCGCAATGGGAAACGGCGAGTCGCTCGCCGTCGATAGAGCAACTGCTTGGAATTGCCGAGGCGTTGCAGGTTGCCAAGGTTGGCGACCTATTGCCGGAGAAGTAATTTTAAAAAAATCGCAAACCGAGATAAAAAGACTATTGCACTAATCTCGGATTGCGATATACTGGATTCCGTCAAGAGCGACGGAGTCCGTCCAATTTTTTCGACCGCCCGGGGCGGCGCCGCGTTCTTGCGTAAGTTCGCGACGCCGTCGCGGGCGTTTTTGTTGCCCTTTCCGAAGTTGAATCCAATCCCGGGCGGTCGAATTTAGGAGACCCGGCTATGTCGACCCAAACCGCTAACCCCGAAACGAAAACAACCAAACCCGCTCGCCGTCGCCGTTGCGAACCGCTTTTCGTACAAGAGTATCGATACAATTTCGAGTCGTTGGCCGAGTTGTGTCGAACGGCGCTTAACGTCGTCGACGCGAAGGGCGCCGCGGATTACGAACGCCGCGCGATTTTGTGCGGGATCGCCGCGCTCGCGCGGGGACGGCTCGAACGCTTGCGCGACCGCGAAATTGAGAGCGCTCGCGATTGGCCCGGCCGCGACAAGGAACTCCGCGTGTTCGTGAGTTTCGCCGAAGACGACGCGAACGAGTCGGCGAAGGCGGTTCAATGAACGCGCAAACGAAACGCAAACGAACGCGGCGCGGCGGTATTTACGGGCTCGAAACGCCCCTCTTCGACGCCGCGCGCGGACTGAACGCCAACGCCGTCAAGGAACGATTCGCCGCGCCGATCGGCGACGAGGTCGCGACCAAGTTGGCGGCGCTGATCAATCGATATTACGGCCCGCGCTACGTTTGGCTTGCGCTGAATAAGGCGAGCGACATATTCCAATGGTTTTGGAAAATCAAAAGGCCAAGCGAACGAACGCCGGACGTCGCCGACCGCTTCGCCGGCGTTTTGATTAAGCAGATCGAAACGAATACGTTCGAACTGGAATGGATGGACTATCGCAACTCTAAAATTTTTGAGTTTTAAGAAAGTGAACGATGACCCCGAATCCTTATTATATGCTGGCTTTGGCCTTTGAGAACGCGCAGTCGTTTTTCCTCGCGCTTTGGCTCGCGCTCGACGAAACGCCGGGGAAGTTCGCCGACGTAACGTTCGAAACGATTCGCGACGTCGCCGCTCGTTTCGGCGTCGCGCTGACCGATTCGCAAGTCCGCAAGCGCGTCAAGGAACTCGAAGCGCTCGACGTGTTGGAAATCGCGCCGAGAAGGGAACGCGGTCGGTTCGACCTTTACGTCTATCAACCGTCGCCGCGTCGCTTTCCAACGCCGTCGCCGCCGAAACCGGAACCGGCGACGCCTCTTTTCGACGCGGCGTTTGGAAAAGGCGTCGAGTCCTTCGCCAAACCGACCGACGCGCTGAAACCGACCGTTCCCGTTTTCGCCGCCGTTTCGGAAACGGAAACGGGAACGAAAACCGTCGCGAAGACGTATGCGACCGACGTCGGCGTCGGTCGCATCAACGCCGCTTCGCCGCAAACGCTTCAAACGCCGACGTTTGCGGAGGTTCGCGTCGTTCGACCGACTTCGACGATTCCGGCGGTTTCGTCCGTCGCGCCGGAGTCGAGCGAGAGCGAACCGGTCGCGGCGCCTTTAGAAGAAATAAATATTAAAAATAAAACAATAAATAAACCCGCGAAAGATTTGGAAACGGAGACGCAAGCGGCGGTCGACGCGCCTTCGGTCGCCGGGACGCAACCGGGTTTGGAGCCGGAGCGTCGACAGGACGTCGCCGACGTTCGCTCGTTGGTCGACTTTGCGTCGCCGAAGGTCGCGGCGCTTCGTCGCGAAATCGCCGAAGCCGTTTGGGAGCCGACCGTTCACCCGGACTTGATCGACCGACTGACCGCCGCCGTCGCGTTGCGGGTCGGCGGCGCGACGCGGTCGACCGTCTTCGCGCTGATTCGGGAGGCCCGCGACGAAAAGACGCTTTACGAACGTTCGAACGGAAAAGCCGGTAAACGAACGATTTGGCAAACCGCGACGCTTCGTCTGAAACGCCTTTTCGAGAACGCCGGTTGGGTTTGGTCGCCGACTCGGTTCGCCGACGAGCCGCGCCCGTCCGACGTTCGCCGTCAAGCGCGGTCGCTCGAACGCGTCGCGCCGCCGGAGGAAACGACCGCGACGCCGGAAAATGGCGCGGAAACGCTTTCCATCGAAGAACTTGCGACGACCGCCGCCGGATTCGACGCGTCGGAACTCGACTTGCCGTTCGCCGACTTTTCGCGCTTGGTCGCTCGCCGACGCGGAATCGCCGACGCCTGCGAGTCGCGCGGCGTCGCGCTGGAAATCCGAAACGCCTTGCGAGAACTCGCCAAACGCGAACTCGCGACCACTTAAACATTGAAGCGAAAGGAGTAAAACAATGAATTTTTTTGACGCGATGAAAGCGTTAAAAGCGGGCGAGGTTGTCCGGATTAAAGGGAGCGTATCCTACTTTGTGAAGCCCAGCGGTCTTGCCGAGCGTTGGAGCGTTATATTCGAAGACGGAACGCCAAGCCTCGGTACGGGGTTCTTTTATTCGAGCGAAGTGGAGTCCGACGATTGGGAGATAGTCGCGAACCCGCCAAAACAACTTGCCGAACGAGCGGCGGCGTTTAGAAAGAAGTAAAACGTCAATGAAATTTAGCGAAATTTTACCCGGCTTGCTCGCCGGGAAGCGAGCGAGACTGGCGAGACGGGAAACCGAATATATCGGAGCGACGCGCGAGTACGTTCGGCTCGGCTTTGGGTGCAAAGGCCGATTCGAACTGGTCGTCGAATACGACGCTATCGGCGGGCGGACGACGTTCGTTTACCCGTTCCGCTTAACGCGGCGGTTGTTGGAGCGCGACGACTGGGAATTTGCGAAAGAGTAAGGGAGGCGAAAGTAATGAAATTTAGCGACGCGATGAAAGCGTTG
>JAZQAP010000236.1:0-6797 GCA_045545275.1 Thermoguttaceae bacterium
AACGATTTTCACCGTTTCGTCGTAAGAAACGGGGCCGCAAGCGCAAGGCGCGTTTTCCGACTTTTCGACCGGAGCCGCTTTTTCCGCCGGTTTTTCCTCCGACTTCGCGTTCGATTTGCCGGCGACGGCGAGAACGTTCGACATATCGCGGCGGGTCGCTTCCCAAGCGGAGGCGGGCGAATCGTCGCTCGGCTCGAGTTCGTCGGCGCTCGTTTTAACGTTCGCGCCTTCGTAAAGCGGATTTTCTTCGGCGCGGAAAGACCCGAATCCGGTTTTGGCGCCGGTCGTCGAAGCGTTTGCCGCGAGCGTCGCGTCTTCCAGCGACCAAGAAGCGATCGGTTCGAGTTCGCCGGCCAAGAAAGACGCCCGGCACGCGTGCCGTTGCACCTTCCCGCTCGACGTTTTCGGCAAACTCCCGGAGCGAATCAGGACGATCGCGTCGATCGGAATCTCGTGTTCGAGCGCGATCGCTTTGCGAATTTCGCTAAAAATTTGCGGCGCGTCTTCTTTTTTGAAACGCCGCTCGACTTCTTGCACGAGAACCAGTTTTTCTTTTCGGAATTCGCCGATCATGAAGGCGCCGCCGTTGTTGAGGCGGAGGAGCGGCGAGACGTGCTGCGCCGTCAACTCGACGTCCTGCGGATACACGTTGACGCCGCGAATGATGATCAGGTCTTTGATGCGCCCGGTAACGAAGAGTTCGCCGTCGAGCATGAAACCGAGGTCGCCGGTGCGGAGGAACGGTCCTTCTCCGGTGTCGGCGATACGCGCGCGGAACGCCCGCTCGGTTTCGGCTTCGTTGCGCCAATATCCCTTGGCGACGCTGTCGCTTTTCGTCCAAATTTCGCCGATTTGACCGTTCGGGCACTCGATACGCGTTTCCGGGTCGACGACGACGACGCGTTGGTTAAGCACCATTCGCCCGCTGGAAACGAGCGTTTTAACGCGAGCGCTACCGGGAATCGCGTCGACCGCTTTACCGGCGGCCAAAGCGTCGGCGTCGACGTCGCGAGTAACGGGCGCCGCGTCGCGCGTGCCGCCGGTTACGATCAGCGTTCCTTCGGCGAGCCCGAAACAAGGGTAAAACGCCTCGTATTTAAAGCCGCACGGCTCGAATTTTTTCGCAAATTGCTCGAGCGTCTCCGCTTGCACCGGCTCGGCGCCGTTGAAGGCGACTTTCCAAGAGCTCAAGTCGAGCGTTTCGAGCTGTTCGTCTTTGATCGATTTGACGCAGAGGTCGTAAGCGAAGTTCGGGCCGCCGCTCGTCGTGCCGCCGTATTTCGAGATCGCCGCGAGCCAACGATACGGCTTCGTCAAGAACGACAGCGGCGACATCATCACGTTCGGGCAACCGCAGTAAACCGGCTGCACGACGCCGCCGATGAGCCCCATGTCGTGGTAGCTCGGAAGCCAGAAAACGCCTTTGCACGACCGCGTGTGTTCGAAACCGGTTTGAATCAGCATCGAGTTGTGCAACATATTCGCGTGCGACAACATGACGCCCTTCGGCGTTCCGGTCGAGCCGGAGGTGTATTGGAAGAACGCGAATTCGTCCGGACCGATTTGCGGATCGACCCAGTCGTCCTCGAACCCGGAGGCCATCGTATCGGTCGCCAGCCAAGGCAACTGTTTCAAATTCGGCGTTTCGTCGACGATCGTTTTCACGCGATTCAAGACGTCCTCGGTCGTTAAAGCGAGGCTCGCTTCGGCGCTGTCGGAAATCGCTTGAATCCGGAGCATCGAACGGTTGCGGCGCGGCGGATAGACCGGGACGGCCGTCGCGCCGGCGTAAAGGCAACCGTAAAACGCGACGATAAAATCGAGCCCCGGAGGATAAAGAAGCAACGCCCGCTTCCCGCGCATGCCGTTGCGTTGAAGCCAAGAAGCCAACGCGCGGCAACGACGGTCGAGTTCGCCGTAAGTCAACGGAATTTCCGAACTCACGCCGTCCGTCAAATAAACGAACGCTAAGTCGTCCGGTTGAATCGACGCGCGGTAGCGCACCAAATCGACCAAGTTGGACGGCCCAAAAAACGACTGCGACATATTGTTAAGCACGGAAAATCTCCAACGCCAAATACATTCAAGTCCAATAATCGTTTAGCGCTTCAATATTCGCGCGACGATTCGTTATTAACGCGCTTCTCGAGAACGAGGCGCGACGCGTTCTATACATCGACTTTTTGCGCCCGCCGACGCCGTAAAAATGCCGAAAACTTCAAAATTTCCGATAAAAAAACGAGGAAAAGAGGAAGAAATACCGGAAACGTCGACAATTTTTTCCAAAATAAACGCGGAACCGCCGACTCGCGATCGGTCGACGCGTTCCGCGCTTTCGCTCGTTCCAAGAAATATCGTCGAATTATTTTTCCGCTTGCGCCGCTTGAACGCGATTGACGGCGTTCACGAGGGCGCGCAGCGTCGCTTCAAAAACGTCGGTCGAAGTCGCCTGTCCGCGCACGGTCGCTTTCGAAACGTCGTCGATCAAGAAGACGACGACTTCTCCCTGCGCGTCCGAACCGCCGGAAACCGCTTCGATTTTGAAGTCTTTCAGCGCGAGCGGTCGCCCGACGATTTGACGAACGGCGTCGAACATCGCGTCGATCGGGCCGTTTTCTTGCGTCGCGGTCGCTCTTTTCTCGACGCCGCCTTGCGACAGGACGATTTCGAACGTCGACTCGCTCCCGGAAGCGCAGTCGAGCGAATACGAAACGACTTCCCAATCGCCCGTCGCGTCGTTCGAAGCGTCCGGCGAGACTTGGCGGTCGACGATCGCGATAATATCGGCGTCGAACACGTCTTTTTTCAGGTCGGCCAAGCGCTTGAACGCTTCGAACGCGGCGTCGAGTTGTTCGCGTTCCAGTTCGTAGCCGAGCGATTTAATCCGAGCGGCCAACGCGGCGCGTCCGCTGTGTTTCCCGAGAACGAGGTCGTTTTTCGCGAACCCGACGCTCTCCGCGCTCATGATCTCGTAAGTCGAGCGCTCTTTCAAGACGCCGTCTTGGTGGACGCCGGACTCGTGCGCGAACGCGTTCCGACCGACGATCGCCTTGTTGCGCGGCACTTTCAAGCCGGTAACCCGAGACACGACGCGACTCGTCGGCGCCAAGCGTTGCGAAACGATTCGCGTGTCCGCTTTGAAGACGTCGCGACGCGTCCGCAACGCCATCACGACCTCTTCGAGAGCGCAGTTCCCGGCGCGTTCGCCAAGCCCGTTGATCGCGCATTCGATCTGCCCGGCCCCCGCCGCGACCGCCGCCAACGAGTTCGCGACCGCCATTCCGAGGTCGTTGTGGCAGTGAATGCTAATCGTCGCTTTATCGATATTCGGAACGCGATTCATCAGCGTTTTGATGCGCTCGGTCATTTCCGGCGGAGTGGTGTAGCCGACGGTGTCCGGAATATTGACCGTCGTCGCGCCCGCGGCGATCGTCGCTTCGACGACGCGGCAGAGAAAATCGATTTCGGTGCGGCAAGCGTCTTCCGGCGAAAACTCGACGTTCGGACAGTAGCTCTTCGCCCGCTTGACGCCCTCGACGGCGCGCGCGACGATTTCGTCCTCCGTCATGCGGAGTTTGAACTCGCGGTGAATGGCGCTCGTCGCCAAGAAGACGTGAATCCGCGGGTCTTCCGCTTCGCGCAACGCTTCCCAAGCGCGGTCGATATCCGCCGGAACGCAGCGAGCGAGCCCGCAAACGGAGGCGCCTTTAACGATTTTAGCGATTTCGCGCACCGCTTCGAAGTCGCCCGGGGACGCGATCGGGAACCCGGCTTCAATCACGTCGACGCCGAGTTCGACAAGCGCTCTCGCGACTTCGAGTTTTTCCTGCAGATTCATGCTCGCGCCGGGCGACTGCTCGCCGTCGCGCAGGGTGGTGTCGAAAATAACGATATTTCGGCAAGATTCGGACGCGTTCGTCATATCGGAAGCCATTTTAAAACCTCTTTTTGCTTTCTCTTCGCGCTAAAACGTCGACGACGCCGACGCTCCAATTTATTTAACGTCGCTTTTCGCCTTGGAAAACGCGCCTTTCTCGACGCGCCGTCGATTTCCAAACGTTAACCAACGCCGTCAAATATTAATGTTTTTTTTCGAAACCCAAACCGGATTTCGCAACCCGCCTACCGCCGCCCTCTAGGCGGCGTCGTAAGGTTCAGCCAAGCGCGCGAACCAAAGAGGAAATCGCGAGGCCGTTTTTTGTCGCGCAAAGTTCGAATAGGCAAAAAACCGCTCCCAGCGCCGAACGTCGTCGGCGAACAAAATCGATTCGACAAACGCTTCCCGGAACGCGCGCAAAATTCGCGCGCCCTCTTTATCGGGAACCGCTTTTAAAATTTCATCAATTATAGCGCTTTTTTTCGTCGCGGCAAGGGCCCCGACGCGACGAAGGCTGACTTTCAAACGTCGAAACGCCGTTTGCGCCGCTTAATTCTCGCGACGACAAAAAAACCGCGAACGCGTCGCGGTTTGAAAAATCGAGCGCGCTTCGATTAACGGTCTTGGAGAAGCGGTTCGAGATATTCGAGCGTCGAGTTCATCGAGTCGAGACGCGGATAATCCGATTCCGGAATTTGCAGTTTGAACTTGCGGCGCAGTTCGAGAACGACGTCGAGCATATCCATACTGTCCATTCCGAGTTGGTCGCGGAACGAAACTTCGTCTTTGAGCGAGTCGAAATCTTCGTCCGGCGCGATGTCCGAAAGAATGCCGATGATCGTTTCTCTAATTTCAGCCGTCGTCATAATAAGACTCCTTAAAAGCCGACCCGCGCGAAGGCGGAGCCGTTTTTTATCGTTGTCGTTGAGACCGCCGCCGCAAGTTCGCAAACTCGGCGTCGTCGATCTTATCCATTTTATTTATTCTCTTTAATTCGCCGCGACATTTGCGCCAAAACGCTCGGCTTGCTCGGCCTTACCCGTTTTGTCTAAACGTCGCGTTTTACGCCGTCGCCGTTATTCGTCGTATTTGCCGACGATCACGACCGCGTTAATCCCGACCATTCCGAACGAATTGTTCAAGATATAGCGGACGGAGCCGATTTCCTTCGGTTCGTTGAGGACGAGGTTCGCGATTTCGCATTCCGGGTCGAGGTTGTCGACGTTGATCGTCGGGTGAACGACGCCGTCGTCGAACGAAGGGAGGTTCCCGGCCAACTCGAGGACGCCCGCCGCGCCCATCGCGTGTCCGATGAAACTCTTCGTATTATTAATATACGTCTTTTTCGACGCGCCGAAGACGTTGCGCAACGCCTCGACTTCAATAATGTCGCCGGCGTGCGTCGCGGTCGCGTGCGTGTTGACGATATCGATTTCCTCCGGCGCCAAACCGGCGCGCGCCAACGCCTTCGAAACGCATTGCGCTTGACGCTCGGCGTTCGGGAGAACGAAGTCGGTCGAGTCGCTGTTCATCGCGTATCCGACGATTTCGCCGTAAATTTTCGCGCCCCGTTTTTTCGCGTCCGAGAGGCGTTCGAGAACGTAAACGCAGCCGCCCTCCGCGACGACGATGCCGTTGCGGTCGACGTCGAACGGTCGCGACGCTTTCGTCGGATCGTCGTGTTTCGCCAGCGCGTTTTGAGCGTTGAACGCCGCGAAAATCCCGAACGTATGGATACTTTCCGAAACGCCCCCCGCCAACGCGACGTCGACTTCGCCGAGTCGAAGCTGTTGGACGCCCTGAATAATCCCGGCGTTCCCCGCGGCGCAAGCGGCCCCGAGCGTGTAGTGCGGCCCGGTAATTCCGTATCGAAGCGTAACCTCGCCCGCCGGGTTGTTCGCGACGGTGCGCGGATTGTGGTGGTGCGACCAATACGCGCAGTCGTAATCGTATTGCTTAATTTGGTAAATTTCGTTTTCCGTCTCGACGTTGCCGTGTTCGGTAACGCCGATGTAAACGCCGACCGCGTCTTTGCGGACGTTTTCCCAATCGAGTCCGGAGTCGGCGATCGCCTCCCCGACGCAGTAAATCGAGAGGCTCCCGGCGCGGGTTCCTCGGCGCAGTTCGCGGCGCGACTGCCATTTCAGCACGTCGCAGTTGCAAACGCCGGCGACCGTCGGGCCGAAATAGCGGATTTCGTAAGGGACGACGCCGCTGACGCCGTTCAAAATCGCGCGGCGGTACTCGGTCAAATTCGAACCGTTCGGCGCCGCCAACCCGACGCCGGTGATCACGATGC
Source organism: Thermoguttaceae bacterium (assembly GCA_045545275.1). Lineage (GTDB taxonomy): Bacteria > Planctomycetota > Planctomycetia > Pirellulales > Thermoguttaceae > RUG369. The sequence continues at coordinate 6,177 of JAZQAP010000236.1, forward strand.
GTTCCTCTTCGCGCATTGTCAACTTTCCCTCGTTTCGCTATTTTCCGTTGTTTATCCGACTTAACCGTTTTACTCGTTTCAACCGTCGCCGCAATCTTGCCCGACTTCGTTATTTTCGCCGTTTTATCGTTCGGCGCGTCGGTTCGCTTTTCGCTCGCCGCGTCAGTCCTCGAACTTCAGCGCGTCTTCGAGGGCGACCGTCTTTTCGTACAGCGCGCGCCCGATGATACACGCTTCGATTTTCGCGTCGCAAAGTTTTTTAACGTCGTCGATATTCGAAATTCCGCCGGACGCGACGACTTGAATCGAAACGGCGTCCTTCATCGCGACCGTTTCCGCGACGTTCGGGCCCTTCATCATTCCGTCGGTCGCGACGTCGGTGTAAACCAGCGCGGCGATCGGGGCGCCGTCGAAGCGTTTCGCCAAGTCGACGGCCCGCGTCGAACTCGTTTCGAGCCAACCGTCGGTCGCGACCATTCCGCCGCGAGCGTCGATTCCGAGAACGAGTTTGTTCGGGAATTTTTCGCACATTTCAAGGAACCATTCCGGCTGTTACAGCGCGAGCGTTCCGACGACGAGGCGCGAAAGGCCGAGATCGAGCAAACGGCGAATCGTTTCCTC
>JAZQAP010000237.1:0-3464 GCA_045545275.1 Thermoguttaceae bacterium
AGTCCCTCGTTCAGGTCGAGTTGAACGACGTCGAGCCCCTTTTCGGCGCACTTCAAGACGTATTTTTCTTGCATTTCGACGCCGACGAGCCGCTCGTGTCCGCGCGCCTTCAAACGAGCGAGGAGGTCGCCCTTGCCGCAACCGAGGTCGAGAATCTTCGTCTTCGGCGGAATCAACGCCAAAATGCGGTCGTAATCGACGCGGCGCTTCGGCGACTTCGGCGGCGCGCCGTAACTCTCGTTCAACGCGCGGCGGCGTTCGTCGTCCTCCGGGCGCCATTCGAGGCTCAAGTCGTGCAGGAAGGAACGCAACAGCTCCCCGTATCGCGAAATTTCGTCTTCGAGCAAAAAACCGTCGTGCCCGGCGTCGCTCTTGACCTCGCAGTAAGAAACGCGCTTGTCCCCGGCGATCGCGGCGTCGACCAGCTCCCGAGAATGATACCCCGGGAAGAGCCAGTCGGACGTAAAACTGACGAAGAGCCAGCGGCACATCGAGCGGCGCATCGCGGCGATCAGGCGTTCGCGGTCGGAGCCCAAATCGAACGCGTCGAGGGCGAGCGTCAGCGTCAAATAGCTGTTGGCGTCGAAGCGGTCGACGAACTTGTCGCCTTGATACGCAAGGTACGAGCCGACCGAAAATTTCGTCTCGAACGAGGTGTCGATTTTGCGCCCGACGTTCCGGTCGGCGTTGAACTTGCGGTTCATCGACTCCTGCGAAAGGTAGGTGATGTGCCCGAGCATCCGCGCGATGGCCAGCCCGGTCGCGGGCCCGGTTTCCTTGTCGTAATATTGGCCGCCGCAAAAATGCGGATCGCTCATAATGGCGTTGCGCGCGACGACGTCGAACGCCAGCGCTTGCGTCGTCATACGGGGCCCGGTCGCGATCGCCGCGACGCCCGCGACGCCGTCCGGATAGCGCGTTCCCCAATCGAGCGCCATCAAGCCGCCGAGCGAACCGCCGACGATCGCCAAAAGACGGTCGATTCCGAGCGCGGCGACGAGTTTGTGTTGCACGTCGACAATATCCGCGACGGAAATCGACGGAAAATCCATCCCGTACTTGCGTCCGGTCTCCGGATTGGTCGAATCGGGCCCGGTCGTCCCGCGACACCCGCCGAGAACGTTCGCGCAAATAACGAAATAACGGTTCGTGTCGATTCCCTTCCCCGGCCCGACGAGCGCGTCCCACCAACCGGGATCGTCGTTTTCGTCGTGTTTGGCGACGTGCGAGTCGCCGGAAAGCGCGTGAAAGATCAAAATCGCGTTGTCTTCCTGCGGCGAAAGTTGACCGTAAGTTTCGTAAGCGACCGTTATTTCCGGGAGCGTTCCGCCGTTTTGCAACGCGATCGGGCCCGGAAACGTCATCGTTTTGACGTGCGCGAGCGGTTTGCCGGAACGAACCGCGTCGGTGCTGTCGAACAAATCTTCCGTTTTCGGAACCGCGTTCGAGACCGCCGCTTCCGCCGCGTCGAGCGTCGTTGCTTCGTCGATTTTCGTTTTATCCATTTTACCGTTTTTACCCAGCAAGCGCGTTTTGCCGCCGCGTTAAAAAACAACGCCGCGTTAAAGGACGAATTTCACGCAGTAAAAACCGCCGATCAGGAGGACGAGGAACGCCAACGTCAGCGGGCCGAAATATTTGTCGATCCAGCTTTTAATCGTCGGGCCGAAGACGTAAATCAAGCCGCCCATCAGGAAGAAGCGCGCGCTTCGCCCGATCAAACAGGAGACGGCGAAAATCGGAATCGACATCCCGGCGATACCCGCGGTGATCGTGAACGCCTTGAACGGAAGCGGAGTGAACGCCGCCGCGAAGAGCGCCCAAAAACCGTATTCGGCGAAAAATTGGGCGACTTTGTCCATATTCTCTTGCGAAATAATATTCGGAACAAAATACGGCCCGACCGCGTCCCAAAGGAAGTGTCCGATGTACCAACCGAGAACCGCCCCGCAGACCGACGCGACCGCGCTGACCGCCGCGTAATAAAAGGAGCGTTTCGGACGTTCGATCGAAAGCGCCATCTGCAACACGTCCGGAGGAATCGGGAAAAACGAACTCTCCGCAAACGACAACGTCGCGAGCGCCGCCGTCCCAAAACGCGAGTGCGCCCAAGACAAGACCCAATCGTACAGGAATCGAATAAAGCGTTGGCATTGGACGAACGGCCAAAGAATCGGGTTGACTTTCTTCGCCGTCGCGCCGGTCGACGCTTCGTCGCGCTTGGTTTCGCTCATCGTTTTTTTAGAATCCTCGTAAAATTTTCTTAAATCCACCAATAGAAAACCCAGTCGCACAGGAATTGAACGACGCGTTTGCATTCTTCGCAAAACCAAACGAACGGATGAACCTTCTTCCCCGCGTCGGCGTTTTTATCGCGTTTGGTTTCGCCCATCGTTCGCCCCTTAATTCCTCGCAAAATTTTCGTTTGCTTTTGGGTTCTCGCTCGATTGGTCGCCTTTAAAACAATCGACGAACGCGCTAAAACGCCCCGTCGAGACAAAACGCGACCGTTTCGAGCGTCGCCCCTTAACGACGGCGCTCGATTTCGACGTTTTTCAACGTTTTCTGAAAACGCCGATTCGTTAAAACCGGCGCTTCGCTTTCAATCGGCGAAATTACTCTTCGCAGATCGCGGCGTATTCGGTCGCGTCGAGGAGTTCGCCCTTTTCAAACGGCGCGTCGAGTTCGACGACGAAAACGAATTGGCCGTAAGGGTCTTCGTTGATCGCTTGCGGCGCGTCTTCGAGGTTGGCGTTCGTTTCGACGATTTCGCCGGCGACCGGGGAATAAATCGGGGAGGCGGCCTTCACCGATTCGACGACGCCCGCTTCGTCGCCCGCCGCGACTTTAGCGCCGACTTCCGGCAGTTCGACGTAAACGACGTCGCCCAAGCTGTGTTGCGCGAAGTCGGTGATCCCGACGTAAGCCTTCGTCCCCTCGACGCGGACCCACTCGTGTTCTTTCGAATAAAACAAATCGCTCGGCGTGTTCATCGCAAACTCCTTAGCGGTTAAAAAAGTTGGAAAATTTCTTAAAATTTATTCGTTAAAATCGGCAAAACCGGCGCCGTCGAACCAAACGTCGACTTTTTCGGCGGCGGCGCGTTTCTTTTTTGACCGCGTTCGCCGTCGAGTCGAAACGTTTTCGGCCCAATTTCGGACGCCGAATCCGATTTTTCGTTATTTTATCTTAAAAACGCGACCGATTGCCGCGCTCTTTACTCGCCGAAATTAGCGAGCGAGGGTCTTTTTGCGGTAAAAGATACCCTTTTTGACGAGCGCGCGGATCGGCTTGTTGCGCACCATAATCTCGACTTGCGTTTCCGGCTCGGCGTATTGCGGCGGAAGGAGCGCGAGCGCCAAGTTTTTCCCGAGCGTCGGGGCCGGAACGCCGGTCGTAACGACGCCGACTTTTTCGCCGTTAACGCAAACTTCGCATTCGGCGCGCGGAATCCCGCGGTCGAT
>JAZQAP010000238.1:0-2767 GCA_045545275.1 Thermoguttaceae bacterium
GGCGTTCCGGCGCCGTTCCGAAAACGTCGAAGTCGAGAACGCCGGGCCGGTCGAACCAAACGGTCGAAAGAGGCGTCCGTTTCCCGGCGACCGTCGCGGCGCGGTTCGCCGCTTCGTCGTTCCAAGCGCCGTTATCGGTTCCGTTTTCGACGCAAAGCGCCGTCGCAACCTTTTGACCGCCCTTCCCGCTTTCGCTATTTTCGCTATTCTCGCCGTTTTCCGCCGCCGTCCGAGCGACAAACGCGAACGAACGCCGTCCCGCCGCGTCGTATCGGAGCAAAACCGGCGATTTCGCGCCGTCTTCCGCGACGACGAGCGCCGTCGTCGGATCGTCGAAGTCGAATCGCTTACCGTCGACGAAAAGCGCGCCCGGAGCGTCGCCGCCGACGCAAACGTCGACCGGAACCGCCGACGTTTCGCTGTTTTCGCTATTTCCCTTATCTTTACCGCCAACTTTGCCGGTTTCAACGTTTTTAACGCTTTCAACGCCGTCGTTCCCGTTCGCCGGAGCGTTCGCGACCGCCGCCGTCGACCAAAGATAATAAATCGAACCGGCGTCCTCCGGCGCGAAAACGGTCTCGTTATGCGCGCCCGCGTTCTTCCCGAGACCGATGAAACGCGAGTCGATCCGCTCTTTCAGCCCGTGATACCCTTGGCGCCCCGGGTTGCCTTCGATCCCCCAACGCCAAGAGAAGCCGAGCGGCGCCCAGCGGAACTCGCGCCCGTCGACGACGACCGGAACGCTCGGGTCGACCGTTCGCAACGCCGCCAACTTCGCGTCGAGCGCCGCGACGTCGACGTCCGCCGGGAACGGGCCGAGCCGCCAAAACTTTTGCCCGAAATCGCAAAGAACGCTTTTCGCCCCGTCGAACGACGGCGCCGCGTCTTGCCCGGCTTGCGCGGTCTTCCCGTTTTCTCCTCTTTCTTTATTTTGCGCGACTCCGTCTTTTTCCGCCGATTCGCCGTTTTGCGCTGTTTCGCCAAACGTCGCGACGCAATCGAACCGCCGCGCTTCCGCTCCGAGCGTTTCTTCGGAAATCGGCAAGCGGAAGTCGCCGAATCGGTTGTTCAGCGTCGGCAAAAGTTCGAACGACCATTCGCCGTCGAGCTTGAGCGGCGCGACCGTTTCCGGCGCCGTCCCGACGAGCGTTCGTTCGGAACCGTCGGCGGTCGTCAGCCGAATCGTTTTTTGACGATTTTGCGGATTTTGCGCCCCGTCCGCCGACGTTTTCGACGTCTCGACGTTCCCCGCGAACGCCCGCGCCGTCCAATCGCCGTTTTTCGCGTCGACGCTCAACTCGGCGATCTCCGCGACGTCGGTTTCGAGCGCGGTCAAACGTCGCGTCGGCTTTTCGTTCTTCCAAAAGACGACGATTCCGGCTTCCGTCTTCTCGAACGGCCAACGGAGCGTCGTCGTTCCGGCGTTCGGCCCGTCGTTCGTTTCGAACGCCTCGACGATTTCGCGCCGCGAACCGTCCCAAGCGTTCCAAAATTCCGCTCGACCTTGCGCCGGGAACGTCAGCCAAGCGCCCTTGGCGCCGCGCATCACGAAGAAAAGTTCCGCGTCGTCCGACGTTCGCCGCGACGCCGCGCAAGGCGCCCCGGTCTTCGCGTCGAAAACTTCTTTCGGGAAACGCCCCAAAAATTCGTTAAAGTTCGCCCAAAGCGCCGCGTCGTTTCCGCCGCTTGTTCCGCCGCCGGTCGCTTCGGAGTTGACGCCGGTTCGATGCAGGACGTGAACGTTCCAAACGTCGACCGGCTTCGTTCCGGCCAAATCGGTTCCGAGCCGCCAAGCCTTCGCCGCCGCTTCTTTATTTTGCGCGGTTTGCCCATTTTCCGCTTTTTTCCCGTTCCCCGCCGCCGCGACGTTCGGCCCGTCGAGCGAATAACGGAAATCCTCCGTCGAGGCGACCGTCTTTCCGTCCCGAACGAGCGCGACGAAGAACCCGGCGGAACCGCGACGCGGCGTCCCGTCTCCGTCGCGACCGTCGATCGTCAAAACGTCGCCGTCTTTCAGCTTCAGCGTTCCGCTCCAGCCGCCGGAATAATCGGCGTTATCGCAAATTTTTCGCTCGCCGACGTAAAGCGCCCCGGCGTTGTCGCAGAAGAAGCGAACCTTCAACTCGACCGGCTTATCGCCCAAGCCGTTCGCGACCCATTTGAAGAAAACGTTCTTTTGCAGCTCGGAACTCCAAGCCCAACGCCCTTCGAAGCCGCCGTCGTACCGCCGAACCTTCGAAAGTTCGCCGTTTTTCCCAACGAGCGTTCCGTCTTCCGCCGCTTCATTTTGCGCGACTTCGCTATTTTCGCCGTTTTCGCTAAAATTCGCCGAAATCAGCGCGCCGACGCCGCCGTTTTCGTTCGTTCGAACGGTCGAGCGTTTCCCCGCTTTCGCTTCGGCGGCGGTCAAGCCGAAAATTTCGCGAACCGCCGCGTCGAGTTCCGCGTCCTCGCGACCGGCGCGGTCGGACGCTTCCGGCAAGGCGCCGAGCGCGACGACCGTCCCGCCGGCCCGGTAAAATTCGAGCGCTTTCGCCAACGTCGACCAACGAATCCCGCGCGACGCCGGCAAAACAAGAACGCGATGTTCCGAATCGCCGATAATCAACCGCGCGCCGTCGACCTTCGCCCGTTTCAGCGAATCGTCGTCGACGAAGAGCAAATCCCGCCCGGTCGCGTAAATTTTCTCGGCGGCGGCGAACGCGACCGAGTGCGAACGCGCCCCGTCGAGCCGCGCTTGGTACGACGTTACCGGGTACAAGACGAG
>JAZQAP010000239.1:0-3256 GCA_045545275.1 Thermoguttaceae bacterium
AGCGTCCGCGACCGGCCGAGCCGCTCGACGTCGTCAACGCGCTTTACCGACGCCCGACGGCGCGCGCGGTTGCGCTCGCGACCGGCGAAGAGGTCGCGACGGCGCGTTACGACGTCGATTTCGGCTCGGTCGAGCGGTTCCAAGGGGACGCGACGCAAGTCGAGGCGGCGCTGAATCGGTCGCCGGAGGAAGAGTCGATTTCGATCGTTTGCGCGTCGGAGGCGGAGGAGCGCCGACTTCGAGAGACGTTCCGCGCGGCGGCTCCGTTGCGGGAGGGACGACTGCATTTTGGAGTCGGAACACTTTCGAACGGCTTCGATTGGAAGGCGGCGCGCGTCGTTTTGATCGGCGCGGAACAGCTTTTCGGGCGTTCCGTCGCTCGACGTTCGACCGGAGGCGCTCGCAAAAAGGCGTTGCGCAAGACGATCGACTCCTTTATGGAGCTGACGCCGGGCGACTTAGTGATTCATACCGAGCGCGGAATCGCTCGATACCTCGGCGTCGAGACGATCGACAAGGCTAATCAGCGCGAAGACCATTTAAAATTGGAGTTTGCGAACGCGACTTATCTTTACGTCCCGGCGTCGCGCATCGGTAAAATTCAACGTTACGTCGGGCCCGGCGGCGGACGCGTCGAACCGCCGTTGGCGAAACTTCGCGGGTCGAGTTGGGACAAGCAGATGAAAGCGGCGCAAGAGGGCGTTTGGGAGCTCGCGTCGGAGATGTTGGAGTTGCAGGCGGCCCGCGATTCGCTCGAAGGCGTCGCGTTCCCGCCGGACGGCCCTTGGCAGCGCGATTTCGAATCGCTCTTTCCTTACCGCGAAACGGACGACCAGCTCGCGGCGATCGAAGCGGTCAAGCGCGATATGGAACGCCCCCGCCCGATGGATCGCCTCCTCTGCGGCGACGTCGGTTTCGGTAAGACGGAAGTCGCGCTGCGGGCGGCGTTTAAGGCGGTCGAGGCGGGATACCAAGTCGCGGTTCTCGTTCCGACGACCGTCTTGGCGGAGCAACATTACCGCGTTTTTAGCGAACGGACGGCGGCGTTTCCGATAACGGTCGCCCGGCTGTCGCGCTTCGTTCCGAAGAAGGAGCAGAAGGAGACGCTCGAAAAATTGAAGAGCGGCGCGGTCGACGTCGTGATCGGAACGCACCGCGTCGCGCAAAAAGACGTTCAATTCCGCAAACTCGGTCTCGTCGTGATCGACGAAGAGCAAAAATTCGGCGTCAAGGACAAGGAAAAGCTCAAGGAACTGCGCAACTTGGTCGACGTCTTGACGATGACCGCGACGCCGATTCCGCGGACGCTGCATCTTTCGCTCGTCGGGGTTCGCGACGTTTCGAACCTCGAAACGCCTCCCGCCGACCGTTTGCCGGTCGAAACCCGGGTTTCGCGCTTCAATCCGGAGACGGTGCGCAAGGCGATTTTGCGAGAGTTAAATCGCGGCGGACAAACGTTTTACCTGCATAATTTTGTCGCCGATATCGAAGAGGTCGCCGCTCGGCTCCGCAAAATCGTTCCGGAGGCGCGGGTTCGCGTCGGACACGCGCAAATGGCGGCGGGCGAACTCGAGGAAGCGATGCGCGACTTCGTAATGCGGCGCTTCGACGTGCTCGTTTGCACGACGATCGTCGAAAGCGGCGTCGACGTGCCGAACGCGAACACCATTTTCGTCGATCCGGCGGATCGGCTTGGGTTGGCGGAGCTGCACCAAATCCGCGGTCGCGTCGGACGCGAGAAAAAGCAGGCGTACTGTTACCTAATGATCGGCGCGAACCAAACGCTGTCGCGGCCCGCGACGCGGCGTCTCCAAGCGATCGAAGAGTACGACCGGCTCGGCTCCGGGTTTCATATCGCGATGAAAGACTTGGAGATACGCGGCGCCGGGAACATCTTGGGAACGCGGCAGAGCGGGCACGTCGCGAACGTCGGTTACGAGATGTACTGCGAGTTCCTCGAAGCCGCCGTCCGCGCGCTGAAACAGGAGCCGCAAAAGTTGAAGGTCGAGGTCGAAGTCGACTTGCCCGGAACCGCGATTTTGCCGAACGATTACGTCGCCGATTCGCGAACGAAAATCGACTTTTACCGCCGTTTCGACCGCGTCGCGACGATTCCGGAAGCGGTCGACGTCCGCAACGAACTGCGCGACCGATTCGGCCCCTTGCCGCCGGAAGCGGAGCGGCTCTTCGTGTTGTCGCAGATTCGCATTAAAGCGTTCGATTATCGCGTTCGCAAGGTGCAACTAGCGCAATACGAAGGACTTAAAGACGGCGAAAAAACGAAGATGCTCGCGATTTCGTTCCGCGCGCCGGACTTGATGTACAAGCTGGCGAGCGATTTAAAGCGAATCGGCGCGACGTTGCAACTTGTCGACGACGAAAAAGACGCGATGCGCGGATACGTCAAATTGCCGCGCGATCTGTTCGATCGGAACGGAACCCCTTGCGTCGACGAACTTTTGGAGTTCGCGTTGAAAGTCTTCGACCTCCGAAACGACGCCGACGACGAAGCGCGAAAAAACGCCGAAACGACGCGTCGCGAACTCGCCGAAACCGCCGAAAAGAAAAAATCGCCGCCGAAACCGCCGAAAAATCCGCTCGGCGCCGCGATTCGCCGACTCCGCGAAGAAGGAAAAAACGGCGAAAACAAAAAGTTGTAAAAAAGTTGTAAACCGTTGAAAAACAACGTTAAATAAGAAAGCGAGACCGAACGAATGAAACTCGAAACGCTCGAAAGTATGAAGTTGCGCCGGAGCGTCCGCGCGTACAAACCGGAGCAAATCGCCGACGCCGAACTCGACGCCGTCTTGGAAGCGGGCGTTTACGCGGCGTCCGGTCGCAATATGCAGGCGACGAAACTGGTCGTCGTGCAAGACGCGGAAACTCGGGCTTTACTGTCGAAAATCAACGCGGAGTATCTCGGCGTTGCGAGCGATCCGTTTTACGGCGCGCCGACTTACGTCGCGGTTTTCGGCGGGAAGCACATTCGCCCGACTTACGTCGAGGACGGTTCGCTTGTTTTGGGCAATTTGATGCTCGGCGCATACGCGGTCGGGCTCGGCTCCTGCTGGATTCACCGCGCGAAGGAAACGTTCGAAGACGAACGCGGCAAAGAGCTGATGCGCAAGTGGGGCGTCGAGGAAGGTTACGTCGGCGTCGGTTTTTGCGCGCTCGGGTACGCCGCCGACCCGCTTCCGGCGCCGCCGCCCCGCAAGGAAGGGAACGTTATTCGCGTTTGACGTAAAGCGTTAAACGG
>JAZQAP010000240.1:0-11794 GCA_045545275.1 Thermoguttaceae bacterium
GTTAACGTTAAACAATCGGCGCGACGGCGTCAAGACGGATTTTCGGCGGCGCGTCGGGGGACGTTCGGCTTTTGGCTTAATTATTTCGCCCTATTAATATATAAGGGGTAAAACGAAGCGAACGTTCTTCGAACGAAGGCGATTTAAGGCCGAATTAAGCGGCGGACGGCGAACTTGCGTCGCCGAAATTAACGGCGACGTCGGCGCAAGATCGGCGTCGCGACCGTCGCTTTTTTCCCGATACGTCCGTCGCGTCGCGTCGGCGGACGCGATTTTCGAAAAAGGAGGTTTTTTCGGCGAAAATTTGCGAAAAAATCGCGCGTTTTTTTCTTAAGAGCGGTTCGCCCCGTTTTTTTTCGCGAAAATCTCGGGTATAATGTCGGAGAATCGAGACGCGGCGACGCTTCTTGCGCGGCGGCGCCCGTTTTGTCGACTTTTCTTGTTTTAGCGGTTTCGCAAGGCGTCGCCGACGTCGCGCGAATTAATTTTAAAAAAAACGAGCGAACGGCGGGAAACTTTGGGAACGAACGCCGTTTTAACGCGTCCAACTTTTCAGGAGCGGATGTGAACGACGAACGACTGATCGACGCGACCTTGGCCGGCGACAAAAACGCTTTCGGCGAACTGGCGCGAAAGTATCAAGATCGCGTGTACAACTTGGCGCTGCCGATCGTCGGCAACGCGGACGACGCGCTCGACGTCGTGCAGGAGACTTTTCTGCAGGCGTTGGCGCATCTCGACAGTTTTCGCCGTTCGAGCCGTTTTTATACTTGGCTTTATCGCATCGCGTACAACTGCGCCGTCGGAGCGTTGCGCAAGCGCGGACGAACGACGTCGGTCGATCGTATCGTCGAGGAAATCGGCGATCGTTTCGAGTCGCCGGTCGAGGCGCCCGACGCGAAATCGAAACGCGAGGACGACGTGCAAGCGTTGCGCGAAGCGTTGGCCAAGTTGCCGGAAGAGTATCGGGCGCCGATCGTCTTACGCGAAATCGAAGGCGCGAATTACGAGCAAATCGCCGAGATTTTGGAGATTCCGATCGGAACGGTGCGCAGTCGGCTGCATCGAGCGCGGAACGCCTTGCGCGAAGCGTTGGAGCGTCGACGAGACGATTTTTGACGCGAATCGCTTTTTTTGTCGCTTAAAACGCGGTCGATTACGTCGCGACGAAGCGGCGTGAAAACGGGCGCCCGCCGAAAACGATTTTGACGATTTTGGCGGCGACGAAGAGGCGTTTTCGCCGAACCGCTAAAACAACGATTGACTGGGCAAGCTCGCCAAGCGAGGGAAAATCGATGAAACGGGAAGTTTGGGAAGAATTGATCGACCGCGTCGTCGACGGCGAATGTACCGACGAGGAAAGACGGGCTCTTTACGCGGCGGCGGAGCAAAATCCGGAGGTTCGTAAAGCGCTCGACGAGACGAAGCGGCTCCGCGAGACGTTCGAAGGTTTCGAGCGTTCGACGGTTCCGCCCGACTTTTCCGAGCGGCTCCGTTTGGCGATCGAACGTTCCGATTTTTGGGTCGAGCGCGAGACCGCGCGACCGACGGCGGCGCGTCGCGGGCGTTGGAGCGGGAAGCGGCTCGTTTGGGCGGCGACGGGAGCGGCGATCTCTTTTGCGGCGGTCGCGTTTTTCGCGCTCGACGACGGTTTGCCGACCGTCCGCCAAATCGCTCAAACCGTTAAACCGAACCAAAACGACGGTTTGGACAAAATAGGTGAAACGGGAGTTTTGGACGGCGCGCCGAAAACGAACGCGGCGGCAAATTCGTTCGCTAAATACGCGCCCGTCGCGAAACGCCCCGAAGCGATTATCCCCCCGAGAAACGAAGGAAAAACTCCCGGCGTCGCGCCCGTCGCGATTCCGAGCGGATTTTATACTCGGCGCGTCCTCGACGAGGAAAACGCGCGTCGCGTCGCGGAGTCGTTTACTCGATTTTGCAATAAAATTGACGTCGGTTGGGAAAAAATCGACGGCGATTTCGAGTTTTTGATTGAAAAAACGACGCCCGCGACGAGAAAAGCGATTTTGACGTGGTTGGACGAAAACGCTCCGGAAATCGGCCCGCGCGCCAAAAATAGTTTTAAGGAAACTTGGACGGAAAACGGTGAAGAAACGATAAGCGTTCGCGTTTCGTTTTTTGTCGCCGACTGTGAAAATGGAGCCGAAAAATAATGGCGCGCGCTAATTATCGCGTTTGTTGAGGCGGCGACTCGTGGAAAACGACGGCGCGCGAAGCCGTCGAACGGCCTAACGGGCGTTGAAAACGTTAAAAAAGAGCGATTAAGCGCGTTATTTGGAAAGAAAATTTAAAAAAATCGAGGAAAACGGCAAGAATCCGCTTGATTCGAGCGAAATTGTTGTGTATCCTATCATTTTAGAGAACCGTATTTTTTGCTTTGTCGCGGCGCGTTTTCTTTTTAACGAACGAGAGCGCGGCCCCGACGAGCGCAAACCGACGTCGAACGAACGCCGTTCGGCGCGACTTTTCAAACGCCGAAGCGCAAACGTCGCCGAGGCGGCTGAAAAAACGGTCGAGCGGTTCGGTTTTTGAGCGAACGTTTGAGACGTTGACGCGTCTAACAAACGTCGCGAACCTTAGCGCCGACGTCGAGCGTTCGGAAGCGTTGCGGAGAGCGCGTTTCCGCGCGGTTGCGAGTCGGACGAGTCGGTTGTTTCGGGTTTGTCGGTCGGGAACGCGCCGCAAATTCGAGACGAGCGAACAAAAAATAAAGGGCAAGGTCATTCGCGTCGAGAAGACCGTTTGAATTATTGATTTTTTAACGCGTTTTCGACGCTCTTATTCTGTAAAGGAAAAGAAGATGAAAAAGACGTTCAAAGCCGGTTTTACGCTCATTGAGTTGCTGGTCGTTATCTCGATCATCGGGATGCTGGCCGGGTTGCTCCTTCCCGCCGTCCAAAACGCGCGCGAAATGGGGCGTCGCACCACCTGCATGAACAACCAAAAGAACATCGCGCTGGCGTTCCAAATGACGCCGAAAGGCAAAATGCCGACGTGGCGCGTCGAGGGCGACGCCGTCGACGGCGACGGCAACAAGTACGTTTTGGGCTGGGCTCCGCAAATTTTCCCGTATATGGAACAAATGCAAGTTTACGAACAAGTCCAAAACAACGGCAACCGCGCCGACGTTACGATTCCGTCCTTCCAATGCCCGAGTTCCGGTTCGGATATTGAAAACGGGAACAATTTCGTCGCCAACTGCGGCGGCGCCGACGGCAATCCGGGACTGGACGCGAACGGCAAGTACACCTTGGATAGTTACGCTTCGAATCGCGCCGACGGGATGCTTCTCGACGGCGTCGCGGGCGGCAAAAGCCTGACGGTCGACGACGTTACCGACGGCACGACGAACACCCTCTTGATTTCGGAAAACCTCCAAGCCGGTTCCATTTGGGCGAACCGCGAATACGGCGTCGGTTTCTGCGTCGGTTTCCCGCAAAAAGATATTTTCGCGCAATACGGGACGGTTCAAGAAGACGGAAACGGCAACGAAACGCTCGGCGTGATCGCGCCGTTGCCGATTAACCGCGCTCGTTCGATGAAAACCTACGCCGACTTGATGAACGCTAACGATAATCAATCGCAACAATACGCGGTTTGGAGCAACTTGACCGAAGAGGTTGCGAATCCGTGGGCTTACGCTCGTATGTCGTCGAATCACCCGGGGATCGTCGTCGCCGCGATGGTCGACGGTTCGACCCGCGTCGTCAGCGAAGGCGTCGATATTCAAACGTTTGTTCGCGCGATCGCGCCGAACGACAAGAAATCGTCCTTCAACAAGGCCGGCGAGTTGGACGCGAACGGCGTTCTCGACCTTGGCAAACTTTAATCGTTAATTTAACGATAAATTGCGGCGTTTGAGCGTCTTTTAGACGCTTGCCCTTGAGACGAACCGGCGTTTCGCGCGTCGGTTCGTTTTTTGTTTCTTGCGAAAATTGTCGGCGAACGTTCGAACGCGTCGCGGTTCGCGGCGTCGAGCGGTGAATTAAGAAGAGCGGGCGCGGCGTCGAGCGGTCGGGAAATCCGGCAAGATTTCGAGATTTGCAACGGAGCGGAAGGGCGGCTGGGCGGCGAACTTGCGGCGTCTCGGAGCGGAAAGAAAAGGAACGAGAGAAAGCGGGGCAAAATAGGCGTTAACAAACGACGAAAAACGCTCGACGCGGTTTCAAACGAAGCGCGTCGAGCGTTTTTTATCGCCTGCGGAAAGCGAACGACGTTAAAATAGGCGATTTGCGCCCAAAACTTGATCCGTCGAAAGGAGGTTTCAAGACGCGACGTCGAATTTTCGACGGCGGCGCCCGCGAGTCGACTTATCCGTCGACGGGACGTTTTGAGGCGCGACGGCGTTAAACCGCGACGTTTGCGCCGACTTTACCCCCAAAAACCGCCCGATTGGAAGAGCGGCGCGACGGCGTTCGCCCATTGTCCGACGTCTTGCGTCCAGTCGAGGACGTTGTAACGATAACGGAGTTGTTGCGCGAGGCGATAGCTCCGTTCGAGACGCGGGCGGTCGATTCCGATTTCTTCCGGCGTCGACGGCGCGGCGGCGTCGGCGATCATCCGTTGAATCGTCGCGGCGGGAAGAAGTTGCGCTTCGAGACGCGGTTTCAGCTCGGCCCAAGCGTCGCGGAAGAGACGCAACCGGCGTTCGAGTTCGTCCGGTTCGACGAATTTCTTGCGGCATTCGCTCTCGACCGTTTGGCGGAGACCGGACGTTCCAAAATTTTCTTCGAGTTCGCGTTCGATCGTTTCCCAAGCGCGGAAGTTTTGCGGAATCGCGGCGATCGCGGCGTCGAAGGTCGCTTCGCTCCAAGTCGCCAAAATCCGTTCGTAAAGCGCGGAGGTGGAGACGGTTCCGACGCCGACTTTGAACCCGTGCGACGGCGCCTCGCCGTTGTAGGTATGATGTTGATTGTCCCAAAGGTGGCTGAATTGGTGTTCGGCGCCGGACGCGGTGCGGGACGTTTTCGCCTTTTGCATCGCCAGCCCGCTCATAACGAGCCCTTCGGTGAGGCGCGCCAACGCTTTTTTATCGCCGCGAGCGACGCCGTTCGGGTCGGCGACCGAGTCGCGGAGCGAATCTTGAACGAGCGACCAAGCGATTTCGTCGATCGGTTCGGTTCCGATCAAGTCGGCGAGAATCCAGTCGGCGCCGGCCGGTATTTTCGCGATCAAGTCGGCGTACCCGGCGGCGTTCATTTTGAGCGGCGCTTCGCAGACGACGTTCATATCGAGCAGAATCCCGCGCGGCGCCGGGCAAGAAAACGTTTGTTTGCATTCGTTGTGTTCGATCGAGGCGCCGAACGACGCGTACCCGTCCATCGAGGCGGCGGTGCCGACGACCGCGTAAGGACGCCCGACGAGATAGGCGGCGCGCTTGCAAAGGTCGTTGACCGTTCCGGAACCGACGGCGACAGGAATGGCGTCGGTCGGCGCGAAGCGGGCGTGCAGGGCGTTGACCCAACGCGTTTCGGAGTGCATCTGCGGCGCGTCGAAAACGAACGGGTCTTCGACGACGACTCCGGCGGCTTCGAGGCGTTCGAGGACGGCGCGTCCGGCGATTTCAAACGTCGTAACGTCCGCGACGACGACCGCTTTCGCGTCGGCGCCGAAGAGATTTTGGAAGAACGTTCCGACGCGTTCGAGCGTTCCTTCGCCGAGAACGACCGCTTTCGTGTCGTCGCAATATTGGAGCGCTTTATCGATTCGCGCCGCCGTTTGGCGATAAAATTCGTTGATTTCCGACATAAAAACCTCGAAAAACGGTAAAATGCGGGGGTTGGGGAAGATGAAGGAACGCGCCGCCGTCGCGTCGGCGTTGAACCGAGCGCGGCGACGGCGCAGAATAGGAGACGGTTGACGATTTTAACGGGGCTGCGTCTGGCCGCTCAACCCGACGGAAACGGCGCGGCGATACTCTTCCGGGGAAATTTCGCGAACTTCGGCGCCGGCGGCGATCGCGGCTTGAAGGCGTTCTTCCGGCGTCGCCGTCCGGCGCGGAACCGCGTTCGGAGCGGCGTATTGCGAAACGACCGTCGGGGCGTTTTGCGCGACTTGCGGGATTTGCGCCGTTTGAGCGTTTTGCGGAACGAACGGCGTTTGCGTCGTCGGGGCGTTTTGCGAAATAAACGGCGTTTGCGTCGTCGGGGCGTTTTGCGAGACGAGCGGGATTTGCGGCGTTTGGGACGCTTGCGCAAACGGTTGAACGTCGGCGGGCGTCGCGTCGAACGTCGGCGCTTGGTAGGAACCGAATCCGCCGATCGTCGCGGGGGGCGCCGACGCGACGGGCGTTTGCGGCGTTCCGGACGAAGCAAACGCGAAATCGTCGTTTTCGTCAAATTCCTCGTCTTCGTCGACCGCGAGATCGGACGGCGACGGCGCGGCGGCGTAAAGCGCTTGAGCGTCGGCGACTTGGAACGGCGAGGGCGCGGTTTCGTAAATCGGCGCGAGGGGCGCGAAATACTCGGCGACGCAATTTTCCAACTCGACGAACAACGCGACGCGTCGGAACGACGTTTCGACGTCGAAACGAGGCGGTTCGGGAAGGCGCGGCCCGATAAACGGCGGATTTTGCGCGATTTGCGATTCTTGCGCCGTTTGGGCGTTCGGAAGCGTTTGCGCGATTTGCGGCTCTTGCGCCGTTTGGGCGGTCGACGGGGCCGTCGTCGAAATGGAACCGGGGCGAAAACCGGTTTCGACGGCGGACGTCGCCGCAAAAAGTCCCGGGTTTCCGCGACCAATATGAGCCGTTAAACCTTCCGCGTTCTCCGTAATTTCCGCATTTTGATCGACCGGAGCGGGCGAAGGCGCGACCATTTCGGCGGTTT
This sequence comes from Thermoguttaceae bacterium, assembly GCA_045545275.1. GTDB lineage: Bacteria > Planctomycetota > Planctomycetia > Pirellulales > Thermoguttaceae > RUG369. Next base: position 6,852 of record JAZQAP010000240.1, read on the forward strand.
GGGAAACTAACGTTTCGGAAATTGGCGCTTGCGCGTTATTTTGCTCCGTTTGCGCTTTCGAAGTCGCGTCGGCGAGGGAACGCGCTTCGAGGTCGACGGAGTTCGCGTTGTCGAGCGGCGCGACGGCGAGCGGTTCGACCGACGAAACGGCCTTTTCGACAAAAATTGGCGGCGCGACCGTCGCGACAAACGGCGCCGGCCCCTGAAGTTGCGCGTCCGGAACGTTGGGACGCGGCGCTTGCGCCGTTGGCGGAAGTTCGAACTGCGACGCCGGAGCTTGCGTTTGGGTCGTCGGGGCGATTTGAGCCGGGGCTTGCGGTTGAGCGACCGGAGCGGTTTGCGCCGGGGCTTGCGTTTGGGTCGTCGGGGCGATTTGCGCCGGGGCTTGCGTTTGGGTCGCCGGGGCGATTTGAGCCGGAGCTTGCGGTTGGGTCGCCGGGGCGATTTGCGCCGGGGCTTGCATTTGGGGCGCCGGGGCGATTTGAGCCGGTGCTTGCGTTTGGGGCGTCGGGGCGATTTGGGTCGGAGCTTGCGGCTGCGAGGCCGTCGCGAACGCCGGTTTGTTCGGGAACGCCGGGACGGGACGCCCGAGCCGCGCGGCGATTTGCGTCGTTTGCGCTTCCCAAGCGGCGGCGTTTTCCGCTTCGCCGAGCGCGTAATATTTGTCCGTCAAAAGCGCGGCCGCTTCCAGTTCGCCGACCGCTTTCGTCAACGGCGCGATCGCCTCGGCGCGACGCGTTCCTTCGAGAAGCGTTAAGCCGTAATAATATTGCGCTTGCGGATAGTTCGGATTTTGCGCGATCAACGCCGAAAACGCCGCGTCGGCGGTCGCGTAATCGGCGCCGTCGAACGCCGACTTACCCAAGTCGAAACGATATTGTTGATTTTGCGGTTCGTAACGGAGCGCGATTTCAAACTCCCGCTTCGCCTCCGCAAAATTCATTTTCTTGCGGGCGACGACGGCGATTCGATAGTGCGCCTGCCCCAAAACGGTCGGCGGAGCGGTCGCGGCTTCCGGCGTCGCGAGGTATTTTTGGTAAAGGCGCGCCGAGTCGTGAAATTTGCCCTGTTCGAAATAAGCGTTCGCTTGGAGCAAAAGGCGATCCGGCGATTCCCTAAACGGCGCGCCCAACGGCGATACGAGCGTCGGACGCTTCGGCGGAGCCGGCGGCGCGTTCGGGTCGGGAAGATTTTCGACGTCTTGACTCAATTCGCCCGCGACGTAATCGGACGAAGAAGACGAAAACCAATCGGTCGCGCAACCCGGCGCCGTCAACGCGGCGCCTAAGGCTAAAGCGATAAGGTTTAATTTGCGAGCGAACGTCTGCATAATGCGTCTCCTTCGACGGATAAAAAATCGGGACGGACGTTCCGAGAAAATAAACGTCCGGTCGTATTGAAAGTATCGACTGTAACGAATCGCTCGTTTAGTTTTTTTGAAAAAAATACCGAAAAGAACTGAATTTTTGAGCGGAAGAGACCGAATCGCGAAAGATTTTGAAGAACAAGGCGAGAGTCGACGACGCAAACTCGGTTTCGACGCCGACGCTAAAGAAATAAGGAGAAGAAAAGGAGGAAGAAAAACGAAAAAACGGCGCGACGCCGAAAGGAACGGACGCCGCGCCGCCGCGAGTAAGACGCCGAAAGGCGCGCTCGGATTATTTTCTCCGCGGGCGGCGGTTCGCGCCGGTCGGTTTGACGTTGTTTGACTTTGTAAAGTCGGCAAAATCGGCAAAGTCGACTTCGTCGAGCTCCGGAACGTCGTCGAATTTGGGAGGCGCGACCGGTTTGCTCGGCGCTCCGGAGTCGCGTCCGTTGTTTTTGCCGAAACGGCGTCCGGAACCGCCCGCAGCCTTGGGATTTTTGGCGCGTTTGGCGAAGTCGGCTCCGCAAATTTGACGCAACTCCGCTTCGAGGCCGGCGTCCAAGGCGTCGACGTCGAAGTTCGCGTCGATTTTTTCTTGGAATTGTCCGGCGAACTCGACCTGCGACGCGTCGCGGAGGGCGGCGTCGGCTTCGTCGTCGAGCGCTTTCGGATCGAACGCTTCCTCTTCGTCGACGCCGATCGGCGAGAGCGGAATTTCGGCCAAGACGTCGTATTTCGGGCCGCCGCGTTCGAGTTCGCTCGAGTAAACGAGCACCGCGTCGACCGGCGAGGAGCCGAAAAAGACGTTCGAACGTTCGAAAATCATCCGCCCGAGTCCGCCGTCGACGCACGATTCGCGGTCTTTTTGACGGGCGCGACCGAGCGTTAAGTGCGGCGTAAACTCGCGATTTTCCGGCGGATAACCGATTTCGGCGAGTTCCGCTTCGATGCGGCGGGCAAGTTCGCGAATTTCGCGGGTTCCTTCGCGAACGCCGATCCAAATCGACCGGGGCGCGTCCGCGTTCGGGAACGCGCCGACGCCTTCGAAAACGAGGTCGAACTGCTCGAACTTGCGGCAACCGCGCTCGACCGCCGCGACAACGCGGTGAAGATCGACCGTCGGAACGGTTCCGAGGAACTTCAACGTAACGTGAAAGTTTTCCTCTTCGACCCATTTTACGTTCGGATAGGCTTCCATCACCGGGCGAAGCGTTTTACGCGCTTCGTTGCGAATCGACGGGGAAATTTCAACGGCGATAAAGGCGCGAACGGTCGGTTTCATCGGAGCGGTTCCTTACGAACGGAAAAATAGGTAAAATGCGGGGAATGGAGCGGGGGCGCGGCGAACGAGGGAGCGCGACGGCGTTCAATCGTCTAAAAATTCGGCGTTGGTTTGAATATTGTCGCGGTGAACGATTTCGTCGTAAGGGCAAAAACCGAGAATGTCGGCGATTTCCGACGCGCGTCGGCCCCGAATCATCGCGACTTCCTTGCAACCGTAATTGGCGAGTCCGCGGGCGATTTCGCGATTTTCGCGGTCGACGATCGAGACGACGTCCCCCTTTTTGAAACGCCCGAAACAGTTCAGAACGCCGATCGGAAGGAGGCTTTTCCCTTGCGTTTCGAGCGCTTTGGCGGCGCCGTCGTCGACGACGAGACTTCCGCTCGGAACCGGCGCGAACCGCACCCAACGCTTGCGAGCGGAGAGACGGCGGCGCGGAAAGAAAACCGTTCCGTATTCTTCGCCGGTGTAAATTTTCGTCAAAATCTCCGGGTCGTCGCCGTTGGCGATCATCATGCACCCGCCGGCGCTCGTAACGGTTTGCGCGGCGCGGAGCTTGCTCGACATCCCGCCTTTGCTGCGGCTCGAGCGTTTTTCGGCGACCATTCGCATCAAGTCGGGCGTCCAGCGGTCGACGACGGAAACGAGCTTCGACTCCGGCAAACTCGGGTCGCCGTCGTAAAGACCGTCGACGTCGGTCAACAAAATGAGAAGCGATTCCGGGAAAATGTTCGCGACGAGGGACGCGAGCCGGTCGTTGTCGCCGAAAGTCGAGTCCAGCTCGGCGGTGCTGACCGCGTCGTTCTCGTTGACGATCGGAAGAGCGCCGAATTTCAGGAGCGACTTGAAGGTGTTGCAAGCGTTCAAATAACGGTCGCGACGCGCCAAATCGTCGGCGGTCAGGAGGACTTGCGCCGCGAGAACGCCGCGAGCGTCGAGTTCCTGCTCGTAAAATTGGATAAGCGTTCCTTGCCCGACCGCGGCGACCGCTTGCAGTTCCGGGTGCGATTTCGGACGCTTCGCCAAACCGAGCCGCCCCATTCCGGCCCCGACCGCCCCGGAACTGACGAGGATCACCTCGACGCCGCGTTCGCGAATCGCGCAAATTTCGGCGACTAACGAGCGAATCCGGTCGCGGTTGAGGAGACCGTCGCGCGTCGTAAGGACGTTGGTGCCGACTTTAACGATTAAATGACGGGTCGTTTGAACGATTTCTTGTCTGCTTAAGCTGATCATCTTGGCAAGGGGCGCAAAATAGGGGGAACGCGCAAAATAGGGAGCGCGTCGGCGAACCGTCGTCGACGAAAACGCGTCTTTTATTGTCGGCGCAAAAACGATTTTTGTCAATATCGTTCTTCGACTTTCCGCAGTTTTCGCGTCGCTTTTTTGCGTTTCTTGGAAAATTTTCGCGTTCGGGCCGTTTTTTTTAATAAATATTTATAGGAAAAAGTCGTTTATTTGAGCGCGTCGACGGACGTCGATTGAATTTAGGGGGGTTGGCGAAAACGGTTGGAATTTGCGGATTGGGCGCGTCGACTCTTAACGCTAAAGCGGGGGAGCGCGGTTTTTCGTCGGCGCCCGCTCTTTTCGAAATATAAAATTAGGTTAAAATAAGAACAGGAGATTCGGCGACGACGTTTTTCTTGGGGGAACGGGCGACGGCTCGTTCCCGCCGAGCGGACGCGTCGAATCGAAAAAGGAATAAAACGCCGAAATTTTAGTCGAGGAACGAAAAATGCAAATTTGGCCGGCGATCGATATTCGCGGCGGGCGTTGCGTCCGTCTTTGTCAAGGCGATTACGGGCGCGAAACGGTGTACGGCGATTCGCCCGCGGAGACGGCCGATTTCTGGCGTTCGAAGGGCGCGCGTCGTCTGCACTTGGTCGACCTCGACGGCGCGAAAGACGGAACGACGGCGAATTTCGACGCGGTCAAGAAAGTCGTCGAAACGACGGCGCCGTTCGGCGTCGAGTGCGAGCTCGGCGGCGGCGTCCGCTCGGAGGAAACGATTCGTCGCTTGCTCGACCTCGGCCTTTCGCGCCTCGTCGTCGGGACGCTCGCGCTGAAAAAGCCGGAGTGGTTCCTCGAAATGTGCGAAAAATTCCCGAACAAACTCGTTCCCGGAATCGACGCTCGCGGCGGAATGGTCGCGACCGACGGCTGGCTCGAAACGAGTTCGACGCGCGCCGTGGATTTGGCGAAACGCGTCGACGGCGCCCCGATCGCCGCGTTGGTTTACACCGACGTCGGGACCGACGGAATGATGGAGGGCCCGGACGTCGCGGGAACGGGCGC
>JAZQAP010000241.1:0-22383 GCA_045545275.1 Thermoguttaceae bacterium
CGTTCGGCTCCGCGGTCGAAACCGTTTTAACGCAAGGCTTGGGCGCGCTCTCCTCTTCCAACGACGCCGCGTCGCGAGGCGGCGAAACCGACGAAGACGACGACCCGGAGTTCGACGAAGAGAGCGGGCGGCGTCGCAAGACGTCGCGTCGCGCCGACGAAGAGGCGGTCGACGCGTTGATTCCCGATTTTTTGAAACCGGACGCGGAAACGGAGCGCTTGGCGGCGCTTTCTAAAGCGCGTCGTTACCCGGGTTGGACGATCGGCGTCGCGCACCCGCTTTTCCCGGAGCGGCGAATCGGCGAAATCTTCCTCCGCGACCGCGCGCTCGGCACGTCCGGCTCGACGTACCAGTTTTTCCGTTGCGGCGGCAAACGTTACTCGCACGTCGTCGACCCGCGAACCGGCTACCCGACGACCGGCGTCCTCTCGACGACCGTCTTGGCGCCGACCGCGACGGAGGCGGACGCGCTTTCGACGGCGTTTTTCGTTCTCGGCCCGGAAAAAACGGCGGCGTTCTGCGCCAAGCGTCCGGAAATCGGCGCGCTTCTCGTCCTCGAACGCGAAACGTCCCCCGGATACGCCCTCGCGACGTTCAACCTCGGCCCGGACGTTTGGCGCGAGCTTTAACAATTGCGAACGCTCGACTTATTCAGAATCCAAGCCAACAGTCGGCTATTAACCGTCGACAAGGTCGCCGCCGCTTCTTCCGTTTCGGAAGTCTCGACTTCGGCGTCGTCGTAAAGTTTCAGGACAACGACGCGTTTTCGGCGTCCGACGCGTCCTCCGCCGGTTTCTCTTCGTCGACGGCGGGCTTCGCTTCGCCGCCGATTTTCAGCTCGACGACGGCGTCTTCTTCGCGCGGAATGTTAAACGACAAAAATTCGCTACGTCCGTTCGCCGTCGTTACCGTCGCGTCGTAAGCGCCTCCTAAGATACGAACGATTTGGACGCCTTGCTCGTCGGCGGTCAAATGCCCCGCGCCGCCGTCCGCGCCCCGCTCTTTAAAATCGATTTTCGCGTTCGGAACCGGATTCCCGTCCGCGTCGACGACTTTAAGCGTCGTCGTCGGAATCTTTAACAACGCGCCGCCGTCGGTCGGCTTCTCGGGCGACGAATCCAAACTCGACGCGAGTTCCGTCGAACCGAGCGTCGTTAGCGAAGCGTCGCCCAAAACCGTCGAATCGAACGTCGCGCTCAACGTCGCTTTTTCGCCGTTCGACGCGGGTTCCGTCGGCTTCGCTTCGTCGACGGGCTTGATAATTTCGCCGACGTTAACCGTCAACTCGACCGGTTCGCCGTCTCCTTGACCGACGGTAAACGTTGTTCCTGCGTAAATTACGCCCCCGTTTCCGCGCCAAGCCGTCGCCCGCGCTTCGTACTCGCCGGGCGGCAAATCGATCGTATAAACGCCCTCGCCGGAATCGCTTCTCCACCAATGCGTCGGCGACGGCCTTTTTATCCTTTGAACCTGCGCGGTAATCTTCGGAATCGGAGCGCCGCTCGCGTCGACGAATTTCAGTTTCATCGCGGTTTTCGTCTCGAACGCCGCCGTTTTCCCGTTCCTCGACGTCGCGTCCGCGCTCGGCGGGTCGTCGAGCGGCGCCGCTTCCAACCGCTCCTCGTCCTCGGGGCGGAACTCGTTCGATATTTCTTGCGCCGCGCGATCCGTCAACTTCATCTCCTTCCCGACGCCGACGTTAAGCGTTAGCGACGCGGCGTCGAAATTCGCCTCGGGAGCGCGAAACTTCGCTTTTTCATAAAAGACGGCCGACCCGCCTCGCGGCGCCGTTACCAACGCTTCGTATTCGACGCCGGGCGTCAACGCGATCGTAAAGCCGCCGTCCTCGTCGCTATGCGCTCTTAAACTCGTCGTCGCCGCGCCTCCCAAGATTTTTCCTTGAAACCAAGCGCGAGGAATCGGAGCGCCGGTCGCGTCGACAAGTTTAATTTTTACGCGAACGGTCGCCGGACGTTTCGAAGAGACCGGAGCGTCCGATTTCGGCGCAACGATTTCCGTCGGCGTCGAAAAGGCAAGATTCGCTTCCGCTCGCGGGCGGCTCGCCGGAATCCCCAACGGCGCCGTTCGAACCGGCGTTCCCAACGGCGGCGCGACGTCGCGGCGCGTTCCGACTTTCTTCGGCGGCGCCGGTTCGTCCAACGCCACGTCGACGAGCGCGCGGTCGGCTTCGCTTAAATGTCGATAACGGAAGGAGTAAAGGTCGCCGATCGCGTCGACGAAATAAACGCGGTTCGGCGCTTCGACGCCGGGCGTTTCGTCCAACGTTCGTTCGACGTCGAGCGTTCCCCGAAACGCGATTTCTCCCCGCGAGTTCGTCCAAACGCGCGGTTCCGCCCCAAACGCCGCGACCGTTCCGAAAAGGAGCGCCGCGACCGACGCCGCGAACGCCGTCGTTATTTTTCTCGTTTTCATTTCCGTTTCTCCTTCGTTTTTCGCGTTTACCGCTCCAAGAGCGCCTTAACGTCGTCCATTATACCGCCTCGCCAACCGCGCGTCAAGTAAAAAATCGCTCGAATCGACCAAAGAAAAAAAACGAAAATCAAATAAAAAAACAACCGCGGCGCTTCACTCCGTCGCTTTAATTTCCGCGCCGTTGAAAAAGCGCAAAGGCAAGGTTTCGCGCAACCTCGCGATCTTTTCTTGCGACAGTCCGCGACATTCTCGCAAGTCGAGCGATCTTAACTTTTCAAGTTTCGCAATTTCGTCGAGCGCGGCGTCGGTAATCCGCGTTCCCCGCAACGAAAGCGATTCGAGGTTCGGCGTCGCGGCGACGACGGTTCGCACCGTTTCGTCGTTAACCGCCGGCGTTAGGTCGAGCGTCAACTCGGTCGGCGTCCGCAACCGGGAAAGCGTTCCGTTTAGCGACGTTTCGTCGACGCCTCCTAACGCGGCGAGTTCGAGCGTTTTCAGGGCCGTTCCCGCTTTTTCGAGCCCGGCCAATCCCTCGCCGTCGACCGCGACGCCGCGTAAAACGAGGCGTTCGAGCTTCCCTTCCGGAACGGCGGCGAAATTCGGGCGCAAACTTCGGCAACGCTCGACGCTAATCCCGCGAATCGACGGCGCGACGAAGAGCGCGTCCAAGCCTTTTTGCGTTACGTCGTCGCAGTTCTCAAAAACGACGTGTTTCAGCGACTTAGACTTCGCCAACCGTTTGAGATCCGCGTCGTCGACCCAATTATGCAAGTAGATTTCTTCGAGATTCGGCGCCGTCGCCAACATTTCGCACGCCGCCTTCGTTACGTTTTGCGTCATTCTTAAATCGAGCGATTTCAGCGTTTTTATCGCCGCGACATATTCCGCCGGGTCGCGAAAATCCTCGTCGTCGGTAAACCAATCGCGAAAACTAACGCGAGCCAAGCCAAGTTTTTCCAGCTTCGGCGCCTTCGCGATCGCCGCGACGCAGTCGGAAGTCAAGGAACACCCGCTCAAATCGACTTCCCGCAACTCCGGCGCCGTCGCCAAAGTCACCAACGTCTTCGTGTTCAAGTAGTTTCGGCGAACGGCGAGCGAACGCAGTTTACGACAATTCGCCAGCGGCGCGAGGGTTTCGTCGTCGAAACGCCGTCCCGTTAAAACGACCGTTTCCAAGTCGCCAAACGTTTCGACGAAAAGCCTTACGTCGGCGGCGGTCGCGTTTTCGGTTTTGAGTTCCAGCGAAACGACGCGCCCGGCGGCGTCGCGTTCGAGCGTTCCGCCGAGTTCCTTAACGCGTTCGACGGCAGGATTTGCGTCGACTTTTTTTACGTCGTTCGCGCCCGTTTTGTTCGAAACCGCGTTCGTCCCCGTTTCCGCGTTCGTTCCAACGTCGACGTCGGCGCCGAACGTCGCGACCGAACCGACGAGAAACGCGACGCTTAACGTCGCGAGGCGCTTTGTCGTTTTGGAGCTTTTAAGGCTTTTCATTTTTCGTTTCTCCTTCCGCTTCATTATCGGCGAAATCGGTCGACGCGACGCGGCGCCGCCCGTCTTAGCCACCTTACGCGCCCCATTATACGGCGTCGCGCTATTCGACGTCAAGTAAAAAAAACTAAATCGCGTCGCTTTTCGTCAAAAAAACAAAAAAACGCCGAAACGAGGTTTCTCGTCTCAACGTTTTCCGCTTTCGCGCCGACTTACCGAAAGCCAAATAAACCCCTAAGCGACTAACGTTTATCGCCCAAAACGACGCGGAACCCGCTAAAAAAATAACGATTTGCCGGATCTTCGTTACATCGCTTCGCCGCCCGGCAATTTTGAGCCGGAGAACACCAGCCGGGCCCGCGCATCACCCGTTCGTCGCCCGTCGGCGGCCCCGTCGGATCTTTCAGCGACGTCGCATCATACTCTCCGTATCGGTCGGCGCACCATTCCCAAACGTTGCCGCACATATCGTAAATTCCCCAAGCGTTTGGTTTATAACTACGAACCGCCGAAGGTCGCGCCAAACAAGATCCCGGTTTCGCGCCCCCGTAAGGCATGCTCCCGTTGCAGTTCGCCTCGTCGCCGTTCAGAGTCGAGCCCCAAGGATACGGAGTTTTCGTTCCCGCTCGACAGGCGTATTCCCACTCGGCTTCCCGAGGAAGTCGGAACGCAAGTTCCTCCGGAACGACGTTAAGCGCGTTCAACGCCTCGCAAAACGCGATCGCGTCGAACCAAGAAATCATCTCGACCGGAAAATCGGACGTATCCAGCTCGGCGACCTTATCCGCGTATTTCCCCGCCGCCGAAAAAGCGCTCGGATTTTTGCCGGTTACCGCCTCGTACATCTTCTGCGTTATCGGCGTTTCGAGAATCCAAATGCTTTTCGTTAAGGTTACTTTATGCAACCTTTCGTCGGAGTCGCGTCCTTCCTCGTTTTCCGGGCTTCCCATCTCGAACGTTCCCGCCGGGCAATGTCGGAAGGCAAATTCGACGCCTTTAATTGTCAACAACTTACGCATTCCCGCTTTCGGCGCGCCAACCTGCGCGACGTTTGCGTTATTTTTAACAACCATTGATTTTCCTCCGTTAACTCGATTCGGTCTTATAGGACTCTCGTTTCGATAATTCGCAACGTCGTTATCTTAACCGCTCCGCAACGCGACGTCAAGCGCCGAACGCCGACGCGTTTCCCTCGCCACAAAATCGCGACGTCTTTAAGCGTCGCGAAAGGTTGCGTTTGCTCGACTTATCGTCGCCGAGCCGAGCGTTTTAACGTCCGAAACGTCAATCCGCCGTCGAGCGTCCGGTCGCGACGTCGAACTCGTCGACCGCCGGAATCAACATCGCCAGCGACGCGAAGAAGTACGCCGCCGCGACGGAAATAAAGACAAGCGCCGGTTTTCCAAGCAGGAAACTCGTCGCCGCGTAAAAGGTCGCCGGGGGCAGAATAAACGACGCGACCGCCAGCGCCTTCGACGGGTTGCGAGCGCCCAGCGCGACGTAAAGCCCGACGCCGCCGCCCAACATAAACGCCAAAAACGGTTGGAGTTGCGCTTCGAACGAACCGCTAGACGCCAGCATCGTCCACATGCAAACCGCGACGCCGATAAAGAGGAAGAAAACGACGCCCAAGCTCGTCGCCGCCGCGCTCCGAGTGTTCTCGTATTGCAGGCCGATATGCACCCCGATCGTCGCGACGAAGAGGTACAAAACGCAAATTCCCAAGAAGAGATAAACCGCCGTCGACGGCTCGACCGCGCCTTTCCAACCCAAGTAACCGCAAAGCAAAAGCGGGAAAACGACCGCCTCCTTCATGTTGTAAAACGCGCCGAGAAGTTTCCCGTACACAAATTCTTTCGGCGACAGATCGCTCGCCAAAAGCAAGACGAACGCCCCCAAGTCGCGCTCCGACGTCATCGACGCGATCGCCTGCGCGTTCAGGAGGAACATCGAGAGCAAAATCAGCGGAATCGTCGGCGCCGCCAGTTGCGCAAAGGTCGGAAACGCGGTCGCTTCGAGCGTCGTATGCAACGAAAACGCCGCGACGCAGAACAAGAGGAAGTAAACGATTCTTGCGACAAACGTTCGCGCTCCATACGCTCGCGTCCGCACCTCGCGCCAAAGAATCGGGTTGTCCCAAACTTCGCGCGCTTTCCCGCTCGACGAAACGGACGGGTCGACGGCGTATTTCCCTTGCGGCGCGACGCCGGTCGCGATCGATTCTTCCGTCGCGACGCCGGATCGCGTCGAGAGGTGTTCGCGGAGCCCGCGGGCGTCGAACCCGGCTTTTTCCGCTTTCGTCGACGTTCCGGAGTCGGTCGCGGGCGCCGTTCCGATACCGCCGAGCGAACCGAGCGCAAGCACGTTGTCGACGGCGCCCTTTTCGCCGCGCTTCTCGTCGACGACCGCTTTCGCGACCGCCGCGAGTTCGTTCCGTCCCTCGCGCGCTTCGACGTCGGAGAGCGTTTCCTCGACGGCGAAGAGGTTGTCGGCCAAGTCGGAATAGGGGTTCTCGTCGGCGTTTTGCCCGCGTCGGCGTTCGGCGGCTTCGCGGTCGAGCCGCGCTTGCACCGCCTCTTGACGCCAAGTGTCCTGTTCGCCGGTCGCGTTTTTCAGCGTTTCGCGGGACGGGTTCCAAACGCGAACCATCGCGATCGCGACGCCGTTGATCGCCGCCGCAAGCGCCGCGCTAACGCCGAGAAACGGCGCGATCGGAGCCAACGCCGCCCAAACGGACGTTATCGCCGCCCCGTCCGGACGCGCCGCCAAGACGACCGCTCGCCAAGGACTCGCCGCCGACGCGAGCGCTTCGGTCGAAACGCCGCCCCAACTCGCGCCGAGAACGCCGAATCCGACGATTTCCCAAAAGCCGAGCCAAACGGCCAGCGTCAGAATCGTCGACGAAAGCGCTTGAAACGTTTTATCGCGCCAAAGCGCCAAGCAGGAGCCGAGCGACCCCGCCGCCGCCATCGCGAAGAGCGTCGCGACCAACACCCGAGCGATTTGCGCGTAAGAAACGCCGCCGAGAAGCCCGACCGCTAAAAAAATCGGCGCGGAGACGAACCAAAACGTCAAAATTTGCAGGAGCGCCGACGCCAGCTTCCCGAGCACCAACTCGCTGTTCGAAAGTCGCGTCAACAAGAGCAACAGCAACGTTTTGCGGTCTTTCTCTTGCCCGACCGCCGCCGCGGCCAACATCGCGCCGAAAAACAACATAACGACCGCTTGAAGCGGCGCGAGCAAGCCGAAGAGCGCGGAACCGAACCGCGCGAAGTCGCCGACGTCCTCGACGCGCTGCGTTCCGGTCGTCGCCAACCAAGCGGCGCTAATCGTCAACAAAAGGAAACCGCCGTACACGCCGCGACCGACGTAAGTTTTGTCGCGCCGCGGAGCGATCGTCGCCTCGCGGGCGAAAACCGGGCCAATCAACATCGTTCGAACCTCAAAACGTCGCGCAACGTCGCGACGAAAATTACGTTTCATCTTTCAACAAGCCCCGGCGTTACTCCGTCGACGCGAAAAGCCGGGCTCGACGGCGCGCCTCGACGAACCGTCCCTTAGTTTATTATATCGGCGTTTAACGTTTTTCGCAAGAGCCGCCGCTCGGGAAAGCGCCCGTTTCGACGCGAAAAAAGTCGCCGCGTCGACGTTACAAACGTCGCGACGCGCTTATTTTCGCCGTCGAAATCGCGTTTTTGTTTTTCGACTCAAATATTTGTTTCAGGAAAAATAAAAAGTCGTCTTGTCTTTCGTCGCCAAAGATAGTAAAATAATTTCGAGGAACGATCGCCGCTCGTCGCCCAACGTTAGCCGACGAGCGTCCGCGTTCGCGCCCAACTCCCATTTCAGAAAACGATTGAAGGAAGAAAAGATGCCCCGATCTTGGAAAAATATTTCGGCCGTTTTAGCGACGAGCGCCGCGCTGACGTTCGGTTCGCCGCTCGTTTTCGCCCAAGACGCCGACGCTCCGACGCAAACCGCGCAAGAATCGCAAGACGCGCCGTCCGACGACGAAATCCAACTCGAAGAAGAACTCGACGACGAAAACTCCGAATCGTCGGACGACGCCGCGCTCGACCAAGCGCTCGAAGCGCAACTCGACGCCGACCCTAAAGAAATGTCGGCCGAAGACTTGCTGAACCTCGCGACCGAGTTGAAACTCTCCGCCGCGAACCTCCTCGATCTCTCGAAAGTAATCCGACTTTGCGAAGAGGCGCAAAAGAAAGGGCTCGACGAAGTTAACGCAGAATTCGCCAAACAGCTCCTTATTTCGTCGCGCCTCGATCGGGGCTTGGGCGTCGCGCAACTCTTTCTAAACCCGGAACTTCCGATCGCTCAACTTCCGCGCGGTTGGGAAGATCTTCGCGATAACGCGATCGGCGACCTCCAAGCGGCGCTGGCCGAAACGCCGGAAATTCCGCTCGCGCAACTCGCGCTCGGACGGCTCTTAGCGCTCGCCGACAAAACCGACGACGCGAAAAAAGCGTTCGACGCCGCGCTCGCGTCTGAAGACGTCGAAGTCGAAGCGAAAACGCTCGCGCTCCTCTTCCGCGCCGAACTTGAAACCTCGACGCGCGAAGCGCTTGCGCTCCTCGAAAAAGGAATCGAGTTCGCCCCGGAAGCCGCCGAAATCCGCTCGCGACTCGCCGCGCAATACCTCGCCGCGAACCGTCCCGACGCCGCGCTCGCGCAAATCGACAAAGCGCTCGAACTCGAACCGGAAAACGTCGATTTCAAAAAACTTAAAGCGAACGTCCTCGCCGAAGCCGGGAAAGTCGACGAAGCGCGCGCCCTCTTCGACGAAGCGACGAAAGACGCAGGCGACAATATCCTCGTTCAAATCGAAAAAGGCCAATTTTTGGCCGCGCTCGGCAAACACGACGAAGCGATCGAAAACTTCACGAAACTGATCGAAAAGTTCGACGCGCCCGGACTTTACTACTTCCGCGCCGTCCTTTACCTCCAAGCGAAAGATTACGACAAAGCGCTCGCCGACGTCAACAAATCGCTGCGCGAAGGAATGGACGTCGCGACGGCGACGCGTCTTAAAGGCGTTATCTACCTCCAAATGGAGAAATACGACGACGCGATTCGCATTTTCAAACAACTGCGACGCCACGTCGAACACAAAGACGACGCCGCCGCGCAAATCGCTTACGCGACCGCGAAAAAGGGCCTTTACAAGTCCGCGTTGAAAATGTTGAACGACGAACTCGCGAAGAAGCCGGAGTCGACCGACTTCCTCCGAACCCTCGCCGACATGGAACTTATGTTCGGCCATTGGGAAAAAGCCGCCGAGGTTTACGAACGTATTCTCAAGTTGAACCCGGCCGACTCCGGCGTCCTCAACAACTACGCTTGGCTCCTCGCGACCTGCCCCGACGATAAAATTCGCGACGGCAAACGCGCTCTCGAAATAGCCGTTTCCGCTTGCGAAATCACGTTTTACGCCGAAGCGCACATTTTGAGCACGCTCGCGTCGGCGCACGCGGAACTCGGCGACTTCGAAAAAGCGCGCGAATGGGCTCGTAAAGCGGTCGAACTCGGCGAAAAAGAAAAGCACGAAAGCCTCGACAACCTCAAGTCGGAACTCGCCGCTTACGAAGAAGATAAGCCTTGGCGCGAAACGTCCGAAATCGTCGAGGAAGTCGAAGAAGACGCCGCGTCGCAAGAAGACGATAAAACCGACGAGGACGCCGCGTCGCAAGAAGGCGAGCAAACCGACGAAGACGCCGCCGAATCGGACGCCGAGTAACGACGCGTTTTTCCTTTCGTTTAACGATTTACGCCGCGCCGTCGTTTTTCGCGAAAATTTTCCGTCGCGAAAGGGGCGGCGCGTTTGCCAACTTTTTTTCGCAACTTTTTAGATTTTCCCGTTTAGGAACCGTTTATGCGCATTTTCCGTTTTGTCGCCGTCGCTCTTTGCGCCGCGACGTTCGCCTTCGCAAACGCCGCCGTTTCGACGCTTAACGCCGAAGAGCCGAAATTCCAACAAGTTTCCGACGTCGTTTACAAGAAAGTCGGCGACCGCGAAATCAAATTAAACCTCTTTTTGCCGCTCAAAGACGGCGAAACCGTCAAGAACGCGCCCCTTTATATTTACCTCGACAGCGGCTGTTGGTACTCCGGAAACCCCGGCGACGGCGGCTTTTGGCGTTGGCTCGGCGTCCTCGACCGCGGTTGCGCGATCGCCAGCGTTTCGCACCGTCCGATCAACGAAGCGCCCTTCCCGGCTCCGATGGAAGACGTTCGCGCGGCGGTTCGTTTCTTGCGCAAAAACGCCGAGAAATACGGCCTCGACCCGAACAATTTCACCGCGGGCGGCTACTCGAGCGGCGGGCACCTCTCGCTGACGCTCGGAATCTCCGACGCGAAAAGCGTTTACGAAGTCGGCGACAACCTCGACGTTTCCGGACAAGTCCAACAAGTCGTCGAATTTTACGGCCCGACCGACTTCCCGCTCGTCTTCGAACGCATCTCAAGAGAAGCGGTCGACTGCATTTACGTCGCGTTTAACGTCCAAAAAGCGGACGCCGACGACAAGACGTCTCCGATTTACGCCGACTTGATGGAGCGCGCCAAGAAATACTCGCCGCTTCACGCCGTCGACGCCGATTTCGCGCCGACGTTAATCCTTCACGGCACGGACGATACGATCGTTCCGTTGAGTCAAAGCGCGCTCCTTTTCGACGAACTGCGCAAGGCGGGCGTCCGAACGAAGTTGATCGTCGGCAACGGCGGCGTTCACGACGGCGGCACGGTCGCGCTCCCGCAAGAATTTCGCCGCGAAACCGCCGAATTCCTCGGTTGGTAACTTTTTTCTTCGAGCGATTTAACGCTTTTACGACGCCGCTTGTTTCGCGTTGAAACGAGCGGCGTTTTTCGTCGGCGGCCGCTTTCTTTCGCGCTTTCTTTTCTCGCCGCGACGCCGAGTCAAAAAATTTTGCGAAATTTTGTCGAATTTCCAAGAATTTACTTGACGTCGTCTTTGCGACGCGTTATCATTTTACTTAATGTCGCCGCGACGCCGAGTCTTGTTTCGATTTTTTGCCGAAACGCCGTCTTTTGACGCCGCGACGCTTTTATTCGCGTTTCTTTTGCCGTTAAGGAGTTTATTATGCCGCGCCGCAGATTACTACACGTTATCGTTTTTTATGCGACTTTCGCCGCCGCTTCGACCGCGTTCGACGCCGTCGTTTCCGTTTCTTCGCTCCGCGCCGACGAATCGCGGGCCGCCGTCGCCGCGTTCGACAAAGCGCTCCTCGAAATTCCGGACGGCGAAACGACCGAATTTTACCAAAAACGCTTGGAAGTTTTGCTCGCGGAACTTCGCGCTCGTCCTTCGGCCAAACCCGCGAAAAACCAATTTCCGTTCGTCGACCTTTCTCCGGAACAACGCGAATTAACCCCGGCGATCGCGACCGTTCGTTTGAAGCTCGCCGACGCCGCGTCGCTGACGCAATCCCAACGAGACGAACACTTCCGCGCCGCGCTCGATATTCTTAGCGCCGCGAACGATCTCGCCGCGTTGCGAGCGATTGTCGCCAAGGAAAAAGCCGCTTACAAAGCGTCGCCCAACGATAAAAGCGCCGAACGCGTCGCGTTTACCGAACAAATAATCGTCAACCGCCGCCTCGTTAGCGTTCTGCAATCCCTCTCCAAGCGTTACGCCGATCGGCAAATAACGCGCCGCGATCCTCCGACGCTAACGTCGGAAGAAGAGGCGGAACTGCGCTCGCTCGAAACCGAACTCGTTGCGAAAGTTAAGGCGGCGGAAATCCCGTTCCAACCGACGGACGCCGTTCAAGACTGGGCGGACGCCGCAGTTTCTTATCTCTCTATTTTTGAAGGTCTTGCGCCTCAAATCGGCGGCTCGTTCAAAAAAGAGTTGCGCGACGTTTTGTCCGCGTCCGACGACGAAGAGAGCCGCGAAATCGCCGAGCGGTTGAGCGCCGAAATCCGCCGCGACGAACTGCCGGGCCAAGAACTCAAACTCGAAGGCGTTCTCGCCGACGAAACCGAACTCGACTGGGCGTCGTATCGCGGCAAAGTCGTTTGGCTCCAAACGCGTTACAACGAGGAGACAATGACGCCGTTCGCTTTGCCGTCCAACAATCCGCCGATCTCGAAATTTAAAGCGCTTTACGCGAAATACGCCGACGCCGGGCTCGCGATTCTCGAATACAATATTTCCGAGCGCGCTCCGAACGCCGACTCCAAGTACAAATCGCGCGTTCCGGAACCCGGTTATCCGATTTTGTCGCGTCGTTTAAGCGCCGATGCGGAAAAGGATTACGTCGACTTCGCCCAATTTTATCGCCTTAAAGCCGCCGGACTCGCAATCCTTATCGACGTCGACGGGAAAGTCGTTAGCGTCCGTCCGAACGCCGACGACCTCGAAAAGCTCTTAAAGGAGCGTTTCCCGAACGTTAAGTAACGCCGCGCAACGTTCCGACGCCTGCCGCGACGCTCTTTCGCAACGCGTTTCCGACGATTTGTCGCTCGGAAGCGCGTTTTTTCTCGTCGTCGCGCTTCTTGCCCAACGTCTTGTCGAACGTCTCTTTCTTGCGCATTTTACGCAGTTTGCGCCGTTTCGACGGCGGCGCGTAAAAATTTCGAAAAAAATTCGCCGAAACGCGCTTAAAATTCTTCGTTCCGATTGATTTTTCTCGGCGTTTACGCTATACTTGTCGACGCAATTCGCGACGCGACCGGTCGTTCGGCGCGCCGCGACTCGTCGACGTTTTCGGCGACCGAAGCGTTTTTTCCTCCGTTCGCCTCCGCTCGACGCTTATCGTTCCCCCCTCGGCGACGCGCTCGTTTTTAGCGGCAAGTCGCTTTAATTCGACCTTTAGAAAGGGTTCCAATGCGTTTTTTCCGTTTCATTCTTAGCGCCGCGCTCGTCGCCGCTCCCGCCGCGCTTTCCGTTTCCTCCGCCGCCGCGCAAGACGCCGCTCCGGCCCCCGCCGCCGTCGCTAAGTCCGGCGCTCCCGCGACTTTCGACGAAACGCTCTTCGACGTTCCGGACGGCAAAGACGCGAAATTTTACCAAGAACGTTTGAACGCGCTTCAAGAAGCGTTCCAAAAATATTACCAAGCGACCGGCGGCGACCAAGCGAAAATCGGCGCGCTGATTCCCAAACTCCAAGTCGCCGCGAAAACGATCTTTAAGAACCTCGTCGACGCGAAGGACGTCCCGGCGGCGGAAGCGTTCCAATACTTCCAAAGCTACGCCGCGTCGTTTGCGCAAGAGGGCGACCTCGACGGGCTGAACGCTCTCCTCGCCAAAGAACAAGCGAAGAAACCGGTCGACGCCGAACGCGTTAAGTTCTTGGATTACATCATCGTCAGCGTCCGCCTCGACAAAGCGCTCGAAGCGAACGACGAAGCCGGTCTCGCCAAAATCGGCGCGGAAATTATCGCTAAAGCCAACGCCGACGATACTTGGACGCAAAACGCTCCGGCGTTGCTCTCCGGCGTCGCTCGAATGAATCCGAAGGTTGGAACGAAACTGCTGAACGACCTTTGCGCTTCGTTCGCCGCTTCGAAAGACGCGAACCGCAAACAGATCGCCGCCGCGCTCGCCGGACAACTTCGTCTGATGAACCTCGTCGGAAACGAAATGAAAGTCGAAGGGCTCTACCTCGACGGAACCGAAATCGACTGGGCGTCGTATCGCGGCAAAGTCGTTTTGATCGACTTTTGGGCGACTTGGTGCGGCCCCTGCGTCGGCGAAATCCCGAATATGACGCGTATGTACGAAAAATACAACGCCGCCGGCTTCGAAATCCTCGGGTACAGCCTCGACCAAGACCTCGACGCGCTCCACAAGTTCGAACAAGACCGCAAACTTCCTTGGAAAACCGCGTCGCAAAAGCTCTCGCTCGACTATAAAGCGAAGAAATTCGTCGATTTGAGCCAATATTACGGGATCACCGGCATTCCGACGATGATTCTCGTCGGCAAAGACGGCAAAGTTCTCAGCGTGAACGCCCGCGGCCCGGAACTCGAACGCCTCCTCAAAGCGCAATTCCCGAACGTCAAGTGAATCGGGAAAAGCGTTTCGCTTAACCGTTTAAATTTTGTCGTTTAACAACGATTTTTAACGCCGTTTCCGAACGTTTTTGCGTTGGGAGACGGCGTTTTTTCTTTCTTGACGCGCCCCTCTTTCGCAACCGCCGCGCGACGCAACGTCGAAAATTTTCAAAAAAAACGACAAAACGAAGCGGAATTTTCTTGACGTCGATTAGCGCTCGCGATAAAATATCGACGACGGAACGTCGTTTGGCGCGACGTTTCCCTTTTAACGCGTCTTCTTTTTCTTCCAACGCAAGGAGCCTTCGTTATGCGCAAACCTCGCAGTCGACGTCGAGACGCCGCGTCGCGCGTTTTTCTTTCCGTCGCGCTCGGTTTCGGAGCGACGGTCGCTTCGTCGGTCGTTTTCCCCGAATCGCCGACGCTTCGCGTTTTTGCCGCAGACGAAGCGCGAGAAGCGCCTCTTTCGGACGCCGAGTCGACCGAAATCGAAACGGAATTCGTTCGCCTCGCGGAGCAAGAAGGCGCCCGTCTCGCCGCCGCCCCAAAAAACGACCGAATAAAATCCGGCGCCGCGCGCCTAAACGCTTAAAAAAATCGAACAAGCCGGCTTAACCTCAACGACAAGGAACCGCAAATGTCTCGCCAAAAACGACTTAACGCCGTCGCGACGACCGCGCTCGTCGCCGCTTTCCCCGTTTTCCCGCTCTTCGCCGACGAGCCGACGCCGGTAACCGACGCCGCGTCGCAAGCCGTCGCGACCGAAGTCGCGCCCGTCGAGGAAACGCTCGCGCCGCCGGACGTAAACGCCGCGTTCGCCGACTTTAACGTTTCGCTTTTTGAGATTCCGGACGACGAAAGCGCCGAGTTTTACCGCAAGCGCGCCGACGATATCGAACGCGAATGGAACCGACTCGCCCAACTTTTCGGCGACAAGCAAGAGGAGTTCGCCCGCAAAACCAAGCCGAACGTCGCGTTTAACGAAGCGGAGAAAATCGATTACGCGCCCATCGGGACGATTCCCTCCGGCGGTCGCTTCGTTCCGGCGTCGCCCGACTCCGTCCCGGGACGACGCGCCGTCGCGCTCGCCGATTTATACGGTCGCTTAGCCGACGCGCCGGAACTTTCCTTCGAAGTTCGCGGGCTCTATTACCAAAATTGGCTTCGCGCCTTACGCGGCCCGCTCGAAGGTAAGTCGACGGTCGAGAAGCGGGATTTTTACGCGAAAATTCTCGCCGCCGAAGAAGCAAAGTCGCCGCTCGACTTAGGGCGAGTTTTCGCGCTGCGCGCCATCGTCGGTCAATACGACGTTTACGTCAAAGAAGAGGCTAAACCGCGACAAGACGTCGAGTTACAAAAACCGAACGACCGCGCCGACGTCGAAAAACTTCTCGACGTTCCCGAAGGGAAAAGCGCCGATTATTACCGAACCTACCTTAGCGCGCTAAATTACGCCGTTTCGATCGCGCGCCAAGAAAAGGACGAAACGCTCCAAACCCGCGTTCGCGAAGCGGTCGAGCTCGCGCAAAAACGACGTTCGGAAGCGTTAAAAACGGAGGCCGCCGCGTTCGACCGAACGGTCGCCGAAAAGCTCCTCGACGTTCCTAAAGGGGAAACCGCCGCGTTTTACCTCGCTCGTTACAAAGAGACGCAAGACGTCGAACGCCAACTTTCGAAATTCGCGCAACACCGAGAACCGCGCGACTTAGACGCTCTTATGCGCCGGTTGCGCGCCGAAACGCTTCCGGAAATCGCGAAACGCCTCGCTTACGCCGACGACTTGGCGCCGCTCGAACGCTTCGCTTGGCTCCGACGTTGGCTGCGTTTCCTCGACGTCGAACAACTTCAAGCCGCGCTCGACGCCGAAATCGCTCGCGACGCGACGTCGGAAATCGACCGTCTCCGCGAACCTTGCGTTCGTAAGACGTTGGCGGAAAAGAGGATCGACGAAGCGGTCGCCGCAACGCGTCAAACGCTGCCGCCGTCGGAACGAGGGCTTTTCGACTCCTCCTCGTTCCCGCCGGTCGACGAAGAAACGCGAGCGAAGTTTTACGTCGCGTTCGACGAGATCGCGGAACTCGCCGACGACGGCGTTATCCCTTGGACGCTCGGAACGACTTGGGCGTCTTGGGCGCATGAAGTCGCGGCAGGCCTTCGTCATCAAGTCGAACGCGAATTGGCGACGCGGCTTTACAAAGATATTCGCGACGCGCTCGCCGATTCCGACGCCGAAACGGATCGCCCCGTTCTTCGCGCGCTCGAACGCGAAATTCGCGCGGACGAAATTATCGGTTCCGAAATCCCGCTCGAAGGACGCGAACTCGACGGAACGCCTTTCAATTGGGCGAGTTACCGCGGCGCGCCGGTTCTTGTCGAGCTGAAACAACTCGACGAAAACGGGCTTCCGATCGACCGTCGCTCCCCTCTTCCGTTCTCTCCCCAACTTTGGAAAAAATACGAAGAAGCCGGGTTGCGCCGCCTTACTTACCTGACCGCCGCGACGCTCGACGCCGCGCGCAAGTTCAAGGAACGCAACGAAAAATCCGGCTCGCTTTACGCCGAACCGCTCGTTTGTCCGACGCCAAAGGTCGCGCCGACGGACGATTGGCCGTTCCAACGCGGTTTCGTTTGGACGAACGGTTGTTTCCTCTTCGACGCGGAGGGTCGGGTTCTCGCGACGTCGCCGAGTTTGCCGAAGGGGGGCGGAAAATCGCCGGAAATCGCCGACGAGTTGCGCCGTCTTTTCCCGGACGTTTCGGTCGACTAACGCGAGTAAAACGACGCCGCGTCAACTTTTTCGCCGCGCTAATTCCTTCGCTTTCAGCAACATAAAAAGGAGACGATTATGTTCCGTCGAAACCGCCTCAACGCCGTCGCGACGACCGCGCTCGTCGCCGCTTTCCCCGTTTTTCCGCTCTTCGCCGACGAAACGACGACGGCGCCCGACGCCGCGCCGCAAACCGTCGCGTCCGCCGACGAAACGACCGCTCTCGAACGCGAAACCGCCGCGTTCGCGGAATTTAACGTTTCGCTCTTCGAAATTCCGGACGGCGAAACGGTCGAGTTTTACCGCGAACGCGCCGACGAAATCGAACGCGAATGGAACCGGCTCGCCCTTACTTACGCGGTAAAGCAAGAAGAACTCGCTCGCAAAAACTCGCCGATACAACCGTTCCCCAATCAAGGCCGCCGACTTCACGGGCCGATCGGAACCTATTACGACGGCGAACGTTACGTCATCGCGCCCGCCGATTCCATTTTGGCGCGACGCGCCGACGCGCTCGCCGACTTATACGGTCGCTTGGCCGACGCGCCGGAACTGCCGCTCGAAGTTCGCGGGCTCTATTATCGAAATTGGATCAAAGTTTTGAGCGGGCGCCTTACCGGCAAGTCGCCGCAAGAATGTCGGGAGTTTTACGCGAAACTTCTCGCCGACGAAAAAGCGAAGTCGCCGCTCGACTTAGGACGCGTCCTTTATTTAAACGACGCCGCGTCGATTCACACGAAAGACGACGCCGCGTCGTCCAAATCGGTCGAGCGAGCCGACCTCGAAACGCTCCTCGCGATTCCGGAAGGCGAAAGCGCCGAATTTTATCGAAAACGCGGCGCCGACCTAAATCGCGCCTATTCGGAACGCGTCGTCGCCGACCAGCGAAACGGCGTCGCGCCCGACCAAAATCTCGCTTCTCGCGTTGAAAAAGCGTTCGACGAGCTCCGCAAACTCCGTTCGCAAGCGTTGAGCGCGGAAGCCGTCGCGTTCGACCGCGACGCCGTTAAGCCGCTGTTCGACGTTCCGTCGGGCCAAAGCGCCGCGTTTTATCTCGAACGCCGCAAGGAAACGGAAAACGTTTACGAGCAAGTTTCAAAACTTTCGCAAAGTCAAGAAGGCCGCGACTTAGGCGCGATTAGCGCTCGTCTCCGAACCGAAACGCTCCCGGAAATCGACAAGCGGTTAGCTTACGCCGACGACTTGGAGCCGTTCGAACGTTTCGAATATTTCCAAAATTGGCTTCGTTTTTGCGACGCCGAGGAACTTCGAACCGCGCTCGAAGTTGAAATCGCTCGCGACGCGACGTCGGAAGTCGACGCTTGCCGCGAACTTTACGTCGGAAAAACGTTGGCGGCAAAACTCCTCGCCGACGCGCTCGCCGAAGCGCGCAAAACGCTTCCGGAAGCGGAACGCTCCGCCGTCTTCGGTATGTCGCCGAACCCGCCCGTCGAGCCGGAAGCGCAAGCGATGTTCGACGAAGCGTTTAACGAAATTGCGAAACTTGCGGCCTGCGGCGCGGTTCCTTGGTCTCTCGGGCTTAGTTGGGCGGAATGGGCGGAAGACCTCGCGCTAGGACTCCAAAATAAGGAATACGCCGGACTTGCGACGCAGCTTCGCAAAGAGATTCGCGACGCGCTCGCCGACTCCGAAAACGAAACGGATCGCCGCGTTCTTCGCGAACTCGAACGTCGAATCCGCGCGGGCGAAATTATCGGTTCCGAGCTTCCGGTCGAAGGGCGCAACCTCGACGGAACGCCTTTCGATTGGGCGAGTTATCGCGGCGCGCCGGTCTTGCTCGTCTCCGGCTCCGTCGAACGACATTGGGCCCCGAACGGCGATCTCAATTTTATCCCGAATTGCGTCGAAGAGGGCTTGAAAGTCGTTAAATATTGTCCCGATTTGAAGAGCGCGCAAGCGCAAGCGGAACATTGGACGCAAAATCGCTCGGCAGTCTTAAACTTTCAAGCGGAAGGCGGCGACGTCGATCGGCTGGGCCCCGACGTCGAATCGCGAACGCCGTTCGCGGCGTTTATCGTTCCCGCCGAAGGAAAGGGCGGCCCCAACGATTGGCCCTACGAATACGGAATCGGTTGGCTCGAGTTCGGCGTCCTATTCGACGCGGACGGTCGAGTTCTCGCGGTCGAACGAACGCCGCTTGAAAGCGAAAAGTCGCCGAAAATCGGCGACGAGTTGCGCGCGCTCTTCCCGAAAGTTCCGCTCGTCGAACGCAAGTAAAACGACGCCGCGTCAAACAAAACGTCTTCGTTCGACTCAATCGCTTAACCTGTTTTTTTACTTCATATAAAAGGAGACGATTATGTTCCGTCGAAACCGCCTTAACGCCGTCGCGACGGTCGCCGCCGTCGCCGCGTTCCCCGTTTTTCCGCTCTTCGCCGACGAGCCGACGTCGACCAACGACGCCGCGTCGCAAGTCGTCGCCGCCGCCAAAACGACCGCCGCGCAAACGTTCGAACTCCCGGACTTAAACGCCGCGTTCGCAGATTTTAACGTTTCGCTCTTGGAGATTCCGGACGGCGAATCGGTCGAGTTTTACCGCGAACGCGCCGCCGCGCTCCAAGTCGAATGGAGCCGTTACGCTTCGCCTTATCGAAAAAAGCTGGAGGACGCCGCTCGCGCAAGCGGCGCGCCCAAAGAGTTTACCGCGCTCGCCTTTTATTCGTTCCCGGGAACGATTCCGACGCCGACCGGGTTCGTTAACGCGCCCGCCGACTCCGTTCCGGCGCGCTACTCCGCCGCTTACGCCGCGACGCTTCGTCGCTTGATCGACGCGCCGGAGCTTCCGCCCGAAATCCGCGGTCGGTATTACGCCGACTGGGCGAGCGTCGCGCCGGGGCCGCTCGGAGAACGTCCGCTCGTCGCGTTGCGCGACTCTTACGCGAAATTTCTCGCCGACGAAAAAGCGAAGTCGGCGCCCGACTTAGGTCGCGTTCGTTACTTGAAAGAAAGACTTTCGACCGTCGAATGGCGTCTCGAAAACGGCTCCGGCGTTTTCGAACATCTCGAAACGCCCCGA
Source organism: Thermoguttaceae bacterium (assembly GCA_045545275.1). Classification (GTDB taxonomy): domain Bacteria; phylum Planctomycetota; class Planctomycetia; order Pirellulales; family Thermoguttaceae; genus RUG369. Next base: position 19,761 of record JAZQAP010000241.1, read on the forward strand.
CCGTTCGACCGCGCCGCCCTTGAAAAACTCCTCGCCGAGCCTCCGCAAGAGGCAAGCCTCGAACTTTATCAAGCGCGCTTCCGGGAGCTTATGTTCGGCGAAAACCGCGCTCGCGAAGCGGGAATGGGCGACGACGTTATCTCGGCGATTCGCAAACGCTTAGAATCGACGTCGTATCTTTTGCGGGAAGCGCGACGCAAGGAAGCCGCCGCGCTCGACGTCGCCGCCGTCAAAAAACTCCTCGACGTTCCGCAAGACGAAAGCGCCGCGTTTTACCTCGAACGCTACAACGAGACGCAAAAACTCGCTTCCACGCTTCAAGAGTGCAACGGCGCCGGCGTTTGCGACTTGCGCGACCTCGAAGACCGCCTTTCCGAAACGCTTCCGACGCTCGCGCGGCGCCTCGCTTACGCCGACGATTTGGCTCCGCTCGAACGCTTCGAATACTTCGTTCGCTATATTTACTCTTGCGACGTCGAAGAGATGCGAGCGGCGCTCGAAGTCGAAACCGCTCGCGACGCCGCGTCGGAAATCGACCGAGCCCGCAAGCCTTTCGTCGAATATCGCCTCTTGGAAGCGCGCCTAAAACGCGCCGTCAACGAAGCGCGCAAAGACCTGCCGGAAACGGATCGTCATCGTTCGCAGGTCAAAATCCAAACGTCGATTTCGCCGGAACTTGAAGCGACGTTCTCCGAACTTTTCGACGAACTCGCCGAACGCGTCGACGACGGGGCGCTTCCTTGGGAACTCGAACAAACTTGGGCGTTCCACGCGAGTTATCTCGCGCGCGTCGTCGAAAGTTCCGTCGGGCCGGAATACGCGACGCGGCTTCGCAAGCAACTTTGCGCCGCCCTCGCCGACGACGAAGACGAAACGAACCGCGCGTACTTCAAGAGTTTCGCAAACGATATCCGCAACGAGGAACTCAAAACGCGTTTCGACGGTTTTCCGGTCGAAATTTCGGGAACGCTCCTCGACGAAACGCCTTTCGATTGGGCGAGTTACCGCGGCGCGCCGGTTTTGATCGATATCGTCCGTCTCGACGCTTCCGGCGCTCCGAATCCCCGCCAACCGCTCGGCGTCCCGGCGCTCGGCGAATACGAAAAAGCCGGATTGCGCCGCGTTCGTTACGTTGTCGCTTGGCCCGATAGAGCGCGCCAATTTGCGGAACGGGTTCGTCTCGCCGCGAATCCGAACGCTTCCGCGTCGAGCGACGACGCCTTAGTCGCCGCCGTCGCCGCTAACCAAGAACGCTATGTTGTTTACAACGACTCGGTTCCGGTCGTCGCGCCGACGACTTCCGCCGCGACTTGGCTCGCGCAACTTCGCGCCGACGTCGATTGGGTTCTCGTCGACGCCGACGGCAAAACGCTCGCCGCTTGTCCGAAACGCCCGAAAAACCGCGACGACGCGCCGGAAATCGGCGACGCGTTGAAGCGGCTCTTCCCCGACGTCGCGTCCGAAACCGTCGTCGCGTCCGAAACCGTTAAATAACGCCGACGAAACGGCTTAACCGCCGATTCGAACCGACGCCGTTTCGCCCGTTCGACCGTTTGAGAACGCTTGTTCCGGAGCGGTCGAACGCGGCGTCGGTTTCCGCTTTCCTTAACTTCCGTTTTACTTTCGTTTTACGTTTGCTCGCCCCGACGGCGTTTGTTCGAAAGGAAGCCCCGAATGCAACCCAAACGACATTTTTACCGATATTTACGTCTCGTTTCCGCGTCGACGGTCGCCGCCGTCGCCGCGCTCGATTACGCCGTTTTTAACGACGCGCCTTTCCGGTTCGCGGCGGCGATTTCGCACGTCGCGTTCGCCGACGACGCGCAAGACGTCCCCCAAGACGCGGCGCTCCGAACGCTCCTCGACGTTCCCGCGGGCCAAGAGGCGGCGTTTTATCGCGAACGTTTGTCGCAAATTCAAACCGAATGCCGGCGCCTCGGAATCGACTTCGAAAAGGCGGTTCGTCGTTCGCGCCCCTCCGACGCGCCTTATCGCGACGCCGATAAAAAAATCGCCGAAGTCGCCCAACATTCGCTACGCGCCGTCGCCGACGCTTCCGAATTTCCGCGCTCCGAACGGGACGCCGCGTTCCTTCGCCTCCTCGAACACCAAAAAAAGAAATACGTCTCCCCAAGCGGCGAATCCGCGACGTTTTACCGCAGCGGCGCGCACGACTTCTTTTCCGAATTGCTCGCGGCGGAGGAAGCGAAAACGCCGGTCGACGTCGCTCGCGTTCTCGAATTGCGACGCCGCCTCGCCGAAACGCCGTCCGGTCGCCCTTTCTCCAAGGAAGGCGAAAAGCATTTTAAATCGGCGGCGATCGTCCAAGCGTCTTACGCTCGCCGACTCCTCGAAACGCCGGAGAACGAAAGCGGCGAATTTTACTTATTGCGTTACAACGAGTTATATTGCGCCGCCCGCGCGTCGTTTTCGGGCGAAATCGCGTCGAAAGAGGAGATTCGCGAACGGAATATCTACGCCGTCGATAACGAATTTCGCGAAAATCTCCGCGCCGAAGCGGATAAACTCGCCGACCGTCTCGCGTTCGCCGACGACTTGCAACCGGCGACGCGCCTCGAATTCTTCGCCGCTTACGTCGCCAAACTCGTCGAAGCGGGCGAAG
>JAZQAP010000242.1:0-45649 GCA_045545275.1 Thermoguttaceae bacterium
CTCGTTTTCGTCTCGGGACACCCGGCGCGCACGAACCGCTTCAACACCGTCGCCGACCTGCAATACCAACGCGACGTCTACTACCCGCATATGATGAACAAGTATCGACGACGCGAAGTAGCGTATCAAGTTTTCGGCTCCGAAAACGACGAAAACGCCCGTCGTATCGCGACTTCGCTCTTCCGCATTCAAAACTCGCGCAAGAATCGCGGCGGGATTTTGAACGGTTTGCAAACGGTCGCGCTGATGCAAAAGAAGATCGACGCGGAAAACGAACTGCGTAAACTCGCCGCCGAAAAGAACTTAATCGACGCGGCGTCCGACCCGTGGAAGGAAATCGAAACGATCATGGCCGGTTGGCGCGGGCGTTATCTCGCTCACGACCTCCTCGAAGCGAACGAAGCGTTCACGAGCGCGACGGTTTCTAAAGCTCGCGGTATCGTGCGTTACGTTTCCGAAATGGCGAAGCCGGAAGCCGAGCGTCTCCCGGCGTATCGCGGCGACGCGCTCGAAGGAACGCGCAACGGCTTGCTCGGCGGTTTCGGGGGCGACGCCGATATCGAAACGATGATGTTAACCGACGGTCTTTCGATGCTTTACGAATATTCGAAAGCGGTCGAAGGCGGGCGCGCGCTCGACGCCGTCGTGATTCCGCAAGCCGACTTCGACGGGATTTTCGACGGACTGTCGCCGAAATCTCGCGCGACGCAAATTGTTCAAAAGTCGCAACTTAAAGACCGGAAATTCCGCGAGTCGCTTCTCGATATGAGTTGGGAAGACCTGCAAAAATCGGACGATCCGGCGATTCGTTTGGCGTTGGCCGTCGAGCCGACCGCTCGCGCTCTCCGCGATTACAACGAAGCGGAAGTCGCCGGCCCGTCGCGCGCCGCCTACGCGAAAATCGCGAAGATTCGGTTCGCCGTTTACGGAACGGAAGTCTATCCGGACGCGACGTTTACGCTCCGTCTTTCGTTCGGTAAAGTCGCCGGTTACACGGAAGACGACGGAACGCAAGTCCCGTTCGAAACGAAGATTAGCGGCGCTTACGAACACGCGCGCGAACATAACTTCGCCGATCCGTTCGACTTATCGCAATCTTGGCTCGACGCGGAAGCCGCCGGCAAAGCGCCGATGGACGCGCCGATCAACTTTGTTACGACGAACGACATTATCGGCGGCAACTCCGGAAGCCCAGCCGTCAACTCGAAGGGCGAAGTCGTCGGGCTGATCTTCGACGGAAACATCCAATCTCTCGTGCTGAACTTCACTTACGACGACGAAATTTCGCGCGCCGTGCTCGTTCACTCGACCGGGATTCGCGAAGCGGTTCGCAGTATTTACAACTTGCCGCAACTCGCCGACGAACTCGGAAAGTAAACGATTAAAGAGTTTAGCCGAATTGTTTTAAGCGAGTCATCGCTTGGCGCGGCGTTCGTTTGAACGAGCGAACGTCGCTAACCCTTGAAAACGCCGACGTTGCGGTAATTTAGCGCGGCGTCGGCGACTTTTGAACGCGTCGAAAAGACGCGATTTTCGAAAAAATGACGAAACGACCTTATTTAATTTTCGGTACCGGCAACGCGCACAAGGGAATTGAAGCGACGGAAATCGTTGCGCCGACGGGCGTTACGTTGCGAACGCTCGCCGAGTTTCCGGAAGCGATCGACGTCGTCGAGGACGGCGAAACGTTCGCCGAGAACGCGCGTAAAAAAGCGATCGAGCAAGCGCGACATTTGCAAACCTTTGTTCTCGCGGAGGATAGCGGTATTTGCGTCGACTTTTTGAACGGCGCGCCCGGCGTCCTGTCGGCCCGCTTCGCCGGGGAAAACCCGCGTTCCGACCAACGTAACAACGAGTTTTTGCACGAAAAATTGGCCGACGTTCCGCTCGAAAAACGGACGGCGCACTACGTTTGTCATATGGTGTTGGCGGCGCCGACCGGCGAAATCGAGTTTGAAGCGGAAGAGCGCTGCCGCGGTCGCATTTTGCTTAACCCAAGCGGAACCAACGGTTTCGGTTACGACCCGTTGTTTGAAGTCGTCGAGTTTCACCGCACGTTTGGCGAGCTTGCGCCGGAAATTAAGCGCGCGATCAGCCACCGAGCGAGAGCGACGCGGCGTCTCATTCCGAAACTTTTCGAGTTGGTCGCCGCCGGAAAATTGCCGACGATGTAATCGCCGAATCGACGTTTGGTTTAAACGTCGCGCTCAAATGTAATCGCCGAAAATAAAGAAGATAGAAGACGATGGAAAACCTTAGCGAATATTGTTTGCGCGTTGCGAAGGACGCGAAAAAAGCGTCGCGCGCTCTTGCCGCCGTTTCGGGCGCCAAGAAAAACGAATGGATTAACTTGTGCGCCGACAAGCTCTTAGAGCGTAAAGACGAAATTCTCGTCGAAAACGCGAAAGACCTCGAAGCGGCGCGTCAAAGCGGCTTGAAAGCGTCGATGATCGACCGCTTAACCTTGTCGGAAAAGACGTTGCGCGAAATGGCGACGGCGTTGCGCGAAATCGCCGCGTTTCCGGATCCGATCGGCGCGACGATCGGGTCGACGATTCGTCCGAACGGTCTTGAAGTGCAAAAAGTGCGAACGCCGATCGGCGTCGTTTTCTTCGTTTACGAATCGCGACCGAACGTAACGACCGACGCCGCGGCGATTTGCGTCAAGAGCGGAAACGCCGTCGTCTTGCGCGGCGGGAAAGAGGCGTTCCATTCGAACGCGATTCTCGGACGCGTTCTCGCCGACGCGGCGCGGGAAGTCGGCTTGCCGGAATGCGCGGCGCAACTCTTGAACACGACGGATCGTAACGCGGTCGACGAGTTCCTTCGGTTGCCGCAGTATGTCGACGTCGCGATTCCGCGCGGCGGCGAGGCGTTGGTCAAACGCGTTACCGAGAACGCGCAAATGCCGGTCATCAAACACTTTGCGGGAAACTGCCATCTTTACGTCGACAAAGACGCCGACTTGAACGTCGCGGAGAAAGTTCTCGTCAACTCTAAGTGCCAGCGTCTCGGGACTTGCAATACGGTCGAGTCGTTGGTCGTTCATTCGGACGTCGCGGCGACGGCGCTTCCGCAACTCCTTGCCGCTCTTAAAGATAACGGCGTCGAAATTCGCGGCGACGAACGGACGCGCTCGCTCGCTCCGAACGTCGACGTTTTGGAAGCGACCGACGACGATTTCTACCGCGAATACTTGGCGGCGATCGTTTCGGTGAAAGTCGTCGATTCGATCGAGGAAGCGATCGAGCATATCAACGAACACAGCTCCGGGCATACGGAAGTGATTATTACCAAAGACGTTAAGGCGTCCAAGAAGTTTGCGACGGAAATCGACAGCGCGGCGGTGATGATCAACGCGAGTTCGCGCCTTCACGACGGCGGTCAATTTGGGCTCGGCGCCGAAATCGGTATCAGCACCGACAAATTTCACGTTCGCGGCCCGTGCGGCGTCGACGACTTAACGAGTTATAAATACGTTGTTTACGGAGACGGAATTTTGCGCGGTTGACGTAAAGTTTTAACGCGTCGCTTGGTCTCTTGGGGAAGAAAAGCGAGCGGTCGAAACCGGCGTTTGTTAACGCAAACGTAGGCTTTTATTTGGTTTAGCTTTTAACGTTTTCGTAGGTTTTCGACGTTTATTTCGATGAGTTCTCAAGTTTCGTTGCATCGCGTTCAACGTAAGTTGGCTAAAGTGTTCCTGTTAGATCGCGAGCCGTTGCGCCGTCGTCTCGTTCGTTTGCAGCAAGAGTTTGAAAATTTGGCGCAAGAAAGAGTCGACGCGGCGTCGCAAACGGGAAAAGCTCCTTGCGAAGAACCGCAACCCGTTGGGAAAATTGAGGATACGCCGATCGGAGGTTGGGAAAAGCGGTTGCGCGAACTTTCGGACGATTGCGACGCGTCGATCGAAAAAGTCGAGCGTCGTCGAAAGTCTTTTCCAAAAATAACTTACGATGTAAGTTTGCCGGTTTCGGAACGTCGCGACGAGTTGAAAAAATTGATAGCGGAAAACCAAGTCGTCGTCGTTTGCGGCGAAACGGGGAGCGGAAAGTCGACGCAGCTACCTAAAATCTGCCTAGAACTGGGTTTGGGCGCTCGCGGTTTGATCGGACACACGCAACCGCGGCGCCTTGCCGCGCGCTCGATCGCGCAACGCGTCGCCGACGAGTTGCAAACCCCGTTAGGACAACATGTTGGTTATAAAGTGCGTTTTAACGACGAGACGTCGGATAAGACGTTGATTAAACTGATGACCGACGGGATTTTGCTCGCCGAATCGCAAAACGACCGATTTTTCAATCGTTACGAGGTTATTATTGTCGACGAAGCGCACGAACGGTCGCTCAACATCGACTTTTTGCTCGGGATGATGAAGCGCGTCTTGCGAACGCGGCGCGACCTCAAACTGATTATCACCTCGGCGACGATCGACGCAAAGCGTTTTGCGGAACACTTTACGTCGAGCAAGGGGCCGGCGCCGATCATCGAAATTTCCGGACGAACTTATCCGATCGAGACGCTCTATCGACCGGTCGACGAGTGGAAGTTGCGTCAGGAAGAGCGCGAGCGAGAGAACGACGCGGATTTCGGCAAAGGTAATTCAAACGGACGCAACGACTTGCGGCGACGCGAATTCGACGACGAAGACGCGTTCGAGAAGACGTTGCTTGAAGCGGTCGACGAATTAGCGCGTCGCGAACGGGGCGACATGTTGATCTTTATGCCGACCGAACGCGATATTTTCGAGACGGCTAAGTTGCTGAAAAAACACGAGATACCGGGGGACGATTCGCGAAGAAAAACCGAAATTTTGCCTCTCTACGCTCGCTTGCCGTCGACCGAACAGCAAAAGATTTTCGGCAAAACAAGTTGGCGTAAAATCGTCGTCGCGACGAACGTCGCCGAATCCTCGTTGACGGTTCCCGGGATTCGGTACGTTATCGATTCCGGAACGGCGCGCATAAGTCGTTATTCGGCAAGGTCTAAGACTCAACGTTTGCCGGTGGAACCGATTTCGCAAGCGTCGGCGGATCAGCGAGCGGGGCGTTGCGGACGCGTCGGGCCCGGCGTCTGCGTTCGACTTTATAGCGAACGCGATTACTTGTCGCGACCGCGTTACACGACGCCGGAGATTCAACGCACCAATTTGGCGTCGGTCATTTTGCAAACGAAGGCGCTCAAACTCGGCGCGGTCGAGCGGTTTCCGTTTATCGATCCGCCTCGAAACGCTTCAATTATCGACGGTTACAAAACGCTCTTCGAACTCGGCGCGGTCGACGAAAAGAACGAGTTAACCGAAATCGGACGTAAACTTAGCCGACTTCCGATCGACCCGCGCATCGGACGAATGATTTTCGCCGCCGACGAAGAGAACGCTTTGCGCGAAATTTTGATCGTCGCCGGCGCGCTCGAAATTCAAGACCCAAGGGAACGACCGCGCGAACAGCAAGAAAAAGCGGACGAAAAACACGCGCCGTTCCTCGACGAGAATAGCGACTTTATGTCGTATCTTAAACTTTGGGATTTTTGGCAAAATTTGAAGGAAAAAACGTCGCGCAACCAATTGCGTAAGGCTTGCCGCGAGAACTTTCTCTCCTTCAACCGAATGCGCGAGTGGTCGGACGTTTACGTTCAATTGTTGCAACTTGTTAAAGGTCAATCGCTTGAGGTGAAGAAACGTCGCGACGATTACGACGCGATTCATCGTTCCGTCTTGACCGGGTTGTTATACGGCGTCGCGCAAAAAGAAGAAACGGGTTCGGAGTACCGCTCCACCAATTCAGGAAAATTCGTTCTTTGGCCGGGTTCCGGACTTAAAAAGAAACCCGCTTGGGTCGTCGGCGCGGAGCGTTTGGAGACGACGCGAGCTTATTTACGGACTGTCGCGCGCATCAATCCCGATTGGATCGAGGAGATCGGCGGGCGGCTTCTCGAACGGACGCGCCGCGACCCGTTTTGGAATCGCGAGACCGGCTGCGTTCACGCTTACGAACAGGCGACGCTTTACGGATTGACGATTATTCCGAAACGTCGCGTTAATTTTGGCCCGATCGACCCGGTTAAGTCTCGCCAAATATTTATTTACGAAGCGCTTGTAAATCGCGATTTCGACTGTTCGCTTCCTTTTTTCGAACATAACCGCGCCGTTTTTGAAGAGGCCGAACGACTTCGCGATAAGTTGCGGAAGTACGATTTCATTAAATCGCTCGACGCAATTTACGATTTTTACGACGCGAAGTTGCCGGATTCCGTTTATGACGCCGTGTCGCTGAAAAAGTGGTGGAAGAAAGCGCCGCAAAAGAAGCGAGAAGCGTTGTTTGCAAAGCTCGACGATTTTTGCGCCGGAGCGATCGACGCGGAAACCGCCGCCGCGTTTCCGGATGAAGCGACGTTTGACGGTAGTTCGCAACTGCCGTTAAAATATCGATTTAGCCCCGGTGAATCGGACGACGGCGCGTCGCTGATCGTTCCGTTGGAAGGGTTGCGACAACTTGAAACGCGTCGGCTCGGTTGGCTGGTGCCGGGATTGGTCGAACAAAAGATCGTCGCGATGTTGAAGACGCTTCCGAAGGAAATTCGGCGCGAAATCGTTCCGATTCCGGATACCGCCCGCGAGATTGTCAAGCGAATTTCGTTTGGCGACGGTTCGCTCGAAGAGGTTGTCGCGCAAGAGGTTAGTCGACTGGCCGGGCGTCGGACGACGGTCGCGGATTTTGATCTCGAACGAACGCCGCCGGAATTGCTCTTGAATCTTAAAGTCGTCGACGACGCGGGAGAGCTGTTGGCCGAGGGGCGCGACGCGGGCGAATTGCGCGAACGACTCGGCGTCGAGATGAATAAATCGATCGGCGCCGTCGTCGACCCGCAATGGAACCGCGACGGTTTAACGACTTGGGACTTTGGAACGCTCCCGGAATCGATTTCGATTTCGCGCGGTTCGCTAACCGTTTCGGCTTATCCGGCCCTTTGCGACCCGCGATTTTTGACCAATTCGTTTTCGCCGAGCGCGCCGGAGGCCCGAACGGTCGCGACGCGGCTTTTCGATTCGAAAGATAAAGCGTTTCGCAATACGAAGTTAGGCGTTATTCGGCTTTTCAACTTGGCGAACTCTCGCGATCTGAAAACGCAAGCGCGTTGGTTGCCGCAACTCGATAAATTACAAACGTTTTCGCGAGCGATCGCCGATTTCGATTTGACGGCGGCGCTCGCGGAAACGATCGGGGCGCGGGCGCTCGACTTAGACGACGCGAAGTCGCTTCCTTCTAACGAAGGAGAATTTAACGACTTAGCGAAGCGCGGACGGGAGCGAATCGGGTACGCGACGCAGGACGTCGCCGGATGGATCGTTCGCTTTCTCGAAAATTACCAAGAAGCGCGGTTGGCGATTGAAAAACGACGAGGCGGCGCGGCGAACGCGGTCGCGATCGACGCCGCGAAACATTTGGCGCGTTTGACGGAGCCGCGTTTTTATTTGACGACGCCTTGGAATTGGTTGAAGGAGTTTCCGCGTTATTTTAAGGCGATTTCGGCGCGGTTCGAGAAGTGGCAGAACGGCGGCGCCGCGACCGACGCCGCGTTTGCGCAGGAGCTAAACGCTTATTGGGAAAGATATTGCGAAGCGTTCGAACGGAACGAAAACGCCGGGATTTTCGATCCGGAACTTGAAACGTTCCGTTGGGCCCTCGAAGAATACCGCGTTTCGCTTTTCGCGCAAAAGTTAGGAACCGCGATGAAAATTTCGGCGGTTCGGCTCGAAAAGCAATGGGAAAAAACGACGCGATGACGTTCCCTAACCGACGACGGCGCAACGGTTAAGCGGTTGAAACGCTCGAACCGCGCCGAGGAGCGGAACGCCGAAACTCGAACGCGATAAAAAGGGCGAACGCTCCCCAAAAAAAGAAACCTAAACGTCGACGCGCGCTTGTTTTATCGAGTTGCGCGGCGGCGTTTTTTTTCGTTGGAACGGCGCGTTCGGCGAACGTTTCCGGCGAATCGCCGGAGTCGGAAACGTCGGTAAAGAAACAGGTTGCGAGCGATTCTTGCAACGCGAAATCGACCGTTTTTTCAACGAGCGGGACGAAGGACGGCGCAAACGCCAACGCGCTTAACGCCGCGTCGGGCGCGGTCGCGCACCAAAGAACGACGCCCTTATTCGGCGCGGATAAAAGAGTTAACGTCGGAACGTTGGATGTCGCGTCGCGGAGAACGGGAAGAGCGTCGGGGCCGACGAGCGGGAACGAACGCCAAACGGGGAGCGCGTCGACGCCGGAACGCTCGAAACCGGGAAAAGCGGCGGCGAAGGAACGCTCTTTAACGTCAACGTTCGCAACGGTTTGAAACGCGTCGCAAACGGCGGGGGCGGTCGACGCGGCAAGCGTCCCGGTCGCCGGTTCGAACGCGACGGCGAGCGTTTGAACGTCGAGATTCCAGCGGCGCCACACGGCGTCCCAACGTTTGGCGGCGGTTCGCGACCCGGCGAAGATTAGGAGAGCGCGGGGCGAGTCGGGCGAGGCGGCGGCGAGAAACCGTTCCGTTTTGGCAAGTTCCGCGTCGGTCGGGGCGGAAAGGTCGACCCAACAAATCGCGTCGAATGCGGTTAACGCGTTGGTCGGCGTCAGCGCAAAGTCGGCGGACGAAACGAGTTCGACTTGCGGAAGATTTTGCGTTTCAACGGGTTGCGTCGCGTCAAAATTGGGGTTTAGCGCGGCGGCCAAATAAAACGCGGCGTCGCTCGAACGCGTCGCGGCGTTTCGAAGGTTCGAATCGTCGGGAAACGGCGGGCCGGAGTCGCTTCCGTCGACGATTAAGACGCGCGCCGAGCGACCGTCGATTTTCCCATTGGCGACGCGTTGAAGCGTCGCGGTAAGTCGCGATTCAGCGGGAGTTGGAGACGTTTCGCTAAAAAACGAGAAGAAAGTCGGAGACGGCGCCGCCCAGATGAGAACGAGCGTTAAGAGCGCGCACGAACGGATTGTCGCTAAGACAAGTAAACGTCGCTCTTTACGGCGGACGGCGCGGCGAAGCGACGGCGCGAGCAAACGAACCGCCGGAAACGAAACGCGCGGCGGAGGCGCCGTCGGACGTCGGCGGCGAAGAAAAAGCCAAGGAAGCGCGAGCGTCGCCAACGCGAAAAGAGCCCAAGGATTTTGCATCGCAAGTCGTTGGTTGGGAAGGAAATAAGGCGGAAGCGAGAACGGCGAACGCGCGTTCGCTCCAAAAAAAATCCGCTCCGACGTTTTATTATATCGGAGCGGAAAGAACGCGTCAAGCGCTAACGATTCGACGACGTAACGCTAAGCGCCGTCGAAGGTTGCGAAATCATTTCAAGCCGGACGCCGCTTTCATCAGGTTGAAAACGTCGCTGTTGTAAATGAAGTCGCCGCTGAAGTCCCACATTTCGCCGGCTTCTTCGTCGTTACCGCGGATAAATTCTTTGACCGACTCGACGCCTTGGCCCTTGGCGTAAACCGGGACGAGCCAGTGCGAGTGGCCGGACGAGAGATATTGAACTTCCGGGCATTCGCCGATATCCGACTCTTCGAGTTCTTCAAATTCGTTAAATTCGTCTTTTTTCGGATCGAATTTGCCGTTTTCGTCCATATCTTCGTAGGTTCCCGGGCCCCAAATGCAGCCGGTTTCGTGGTCGGACGTAACGATCATAATCGTGTCTTCCCAAGACGAGTATTTTTCGACCCAAGCGATCGCGGCGTCGATCGCCTTCGAGAAGGCGGCGTGTTCGAGCGCCGAGTTTTGCGCGTTGCGACCGTGGTTCGCGTGGTCGATCGCGCCGCCTTCGACCATCAGGTAGAAGCCTTTGTCGTTTTGCGCCAAGACGTTAAGCGCGCCGAGCGTCATATCGGTCAGCGTCGGGGTGTTGGCGAGCGCTTCTTCCGAATAACGTTCTTTGACGAAGTTTTCGTCGTCCGCGAAACCGTCGACCGGGAGGAGGTCGTCGAAGTCGCGCCCGACGCCGAGGATTTTCTTCGGAAGATTAGTCGGGTTCGTATCCGGGGTCATTTTGGCCAATTCGGCGAACTTTTCGCGTTCGTCGATGAACTTCCAACCCTTGTAACCTTCGTCTTTAGAGACGGCTTCCCAAACTTCGCGCCCGCCGACGAATTGATAGTTGAGTTCTTCCGGTTTTTTATTGATTTTCGAGCCGCGTTTGTAGGCCGGGTGCCCGGAACCGAAGAGAACGGTCAACGGGAGGTCGTTGATTTGCTCTTTCGAGATTTCTTCGTAATTACCGCGGCTCATATTGTGCGCGCTCGTTGTGGCGGGGGTGGCGTGCGAAATTTGAACGGTCGTAACGACGCCGACCGAGCGACCCGCGCGGTAGTTGATATCGGCGAAGTTTTCGAGTTTTTTGCCGTCTTTCGAGAAACCGACGCGACCGCTTTGCGTTTTAACGCCGGTGTTGATGGCGGTGCCGGAGGCGGCGGAGTCGGTCGTCGGGCAATTGTCTTGAAGACGATGCATCGCTTTTTCCGGACCTTCCCAAATTTTGCCGACCGGGTAACCGTCGTCGTTTTTCGGGTCGTACTCCTCTTTGACGCAGAACGTCGCCGCGCCGAGCTTCACCGGGAACTTGTGATAAGATTGCGCGTCCGGTTCGCCGTAACGCCAGTAAGTCCCGAGAATATCGGAGTTAAACCCCATCCCGTCGCCGATGAAGAGGATGACGTTCTTCGCTTTTTTCGCTTCTTGCGCCGTCGCGACGTCGAAAGTCGACGCGCCCAAAATCAACGCGAACGCCGCCGTCGCGACGCTCCAACCGAATACTTTTTTCATTTGAATAGACTCCTTGCAAGGTGTTGGCTTGCCGACGCGCTTCGGGTCGTTCCGGCGTCGCGGCTTTTCACTATTTTACTCGATTTTCGCGAATTGTTAAACGCCCCTTCGTTAATTTTTTCCGAAAAAACTCGATTTTTTGCCGGTTTCGCCAATTTTTCGCTCGACGTCGCGACGACGCAGGCCGAGAACGAGGAAACGCAAACCGGGGACGCGACGGACGGCGAAGTACGTCGCGTAGGAACCGGCGAAGGACGCGGCGGCGACGAGCGCGATTTCGAGCGGTTCCGGGACGTTGCAAACGCGGGCGAAAAGCAAGGTCGCGGCGTAAACGAAAAACATATGGAAGACGTAAAGGCCGAAACTCGTTCGCGCAAGAAAGGTCGAAAGACGCGTCGGACGGTCGGCGTAACGCTTGGCAAAACCGAGGATTGCGAGCGTCGCCGTCCAAGCGTAAACGTTGGTTAACCAATGTCGCAAAACGGGACCGTCGGCGTAATTGGCGCCGAAGAAACGTCGGAAGTAAAGAACGCCGAAAACAAGCGCGCAAACGCCCCAAAACCAACGCGTTCGGACGAGCTCCGCTTCGACGTCCGCGCGGTGAAAAACGAGATAGCCGAGGAAAAACGCGAAACCGTAAATCCCGCAACGGTAAACGGTTATTACCGGCGTATTCAAGATTTGCGCCGAGCCCCAAACGCCGAGCGTCGCCGCGACGAAGAAAAGCGTCCAAGCGAGCGTCGAACGAAGGGACGCTTCGCCGGATTGTTCGAGCGTCGCAACGTTTGCGTTCGCAACGGTTGCGCAATTCGGCGAACGTCGACGGAAAAGGACGAGGAGCGCCGAGTAAACGAAAAGGAGCTGCGCGAACCAAAGGGGGCCCTGGCCGCCGAGGACGCAAACGATCGGGAAAACGAACGCCGGAATCGCCGGGTCGACGAGCCCCGGCGCGGAGGCGGTCGTGATAACGCCAAGCGTCCAAGAATGGAAAACGAGAACGCCAAGCGTCGACGGAACAAGGAGTTTCGCCGTTCGTTCGCGGAAAAATTCGCGGTTCGAGCGGCGGTTCAGCGAGTGTCGCGCCGAGATTCCGGCGACCAAAAAGAGCGAAAACATTAACCAAGGGTAAACGAACGTCGTCAACGCGTCGCCGAAACCGGGGCCGTTCGTCGGGAGAAGACCGCCGAAACCGAGAACATGGTTCCGAGCGAAAAAGACGTGATAAACGACGACCAAAACGACCGTCGCGCCGCGGATAAAATCCAAGTAATGGGCGCGCGGCGGAAAGCTAACGTCGGCAAGGGGTTGCGAATGGGAAAAGTCGGGGCGCGGTCGCATCGGCGGAGGCTTTCGTCAAAGGGCGGCGGAAGAGAAAAAACGAGAAAAGGCGAAACGTCGGCGTTTCCCTCCTTATTGTACGCGGAAAATCAACGCTTTGCAACGGGAACGCGGGAGAAATTTCGCGAAAAAACGACGCGACGAAAGAAAACGGCGGCAAGAAAGAAAAAACGTCGAACGCGAATCCGCTGGAATCGGAAACGCGTTCGACGCTAAAATCGCTAACGGCTAAAAAGCGTTCGACCGGCTAAAAGCGTCAGTCTTGCTTTTGATCCGTTTCGCCGCGTTCTTTCAAAACGGCGCGGCGGCTGAGTTTAACGCGGTTTTGGTCGTCGATGGCGATGACCTTGACGTCGAACTTGTCGCCGAGTTTGCAGAAGTTTTGAATGTTGTCGACGTATTCGTCGGACAGCTCGCTGATGTGGCACAAACCGTCGCGGCCCGGCAGAATTTCGATGAACGCGCCGAAGTTTTGAATGCTCGTAACGACGCCTTCGTAAATTTTGCCGAGTTCGACCGTCGCGGTGAGGCGGGAAATTTCCTTCAACGCGGCTTCGGCGCTCGCTTGGTCGTTCGACGCGACGTTGACCGAACCGTCGTTGTCGATTTCGATCGAAGCGCCGGTCGCGTCTTGAATCGCGCGGATCGTCTTGCCGCCCGGGCCGATGAGGAGCCCGATTTTGTCCGGGTCGATCTTCGTGCGGAGGAGGCGCGGCGCGTATTCGGAAATGTTTTCGGCCGGACGCGGCGCGGCGGCGAGCATCTTGCGCAAGATGCCGATGCGCGCTTCGCGGGCTTGTTTAAGGGTTTGCGCGACGATTTCTTTCGAAATACCGTTCGTCTTGAGGTCAAGTTGGATGCCCGTGACGCCGTTTTGCGTCCCGGCGACTTTGAAGTCCATGTCGCCGTAGTGCTCTTCGTCGCCCATAATGTCGGTGATCGTGATCCAACGACCGTCTTCTTCCTTGACGAGACCGATCGAGATACCGGCGACCGGGTTCGAAATCGGAACGCCCGCCGCCATCAAACCGAGGGTCGCGCCGCAGACGGTCGCCATCGAGCTCGAACCGTTCGACTCGAGAATGTCGGAGATGACGCGCACCGTGTACGGGAATTCGTCGGCGTCCGGAAGAACCGGCTTGACGCTGCGTTCGGCGAGCGCGCCGTGCCCGTATTCGCGACGCCCGACGCCGCGGTACGGCTTGCATTCGCCGACCGAATACGGCGGGAAGTTGTAGTCGAGCATAAAACGCTTCGTGTATTCGTCGAAGAGACCTTCGACGCGTTGTTCGTCTTTCGCCGTCCCAAGCGTAACGGTGATAAGGGCTTGCGTTTCGCCGCGGGAGAAGAGGGCGGAACCGTGAACGCGCGGCAACACGTCGACGCGGCATTCGATCGGGCGAACTTCTTTAACGCCGCGACCGTCGAGGCGTTCCTTCGAGAGAATAATGTCGCGGACGACGCGTTCGACGAAATCGTTGAAGGCGACTTCGAAGTATTCCGGCGCGAAGTAGTTCGGTTCGTCGGAGTCTTCGTCGGTTTCGACGATCAACTCGGCGCGGGCCTTATCTTTAACGAGCGCGCAGGCTTCGGCGCGGGCGAGTTTGCCGGCGGTTTTCTTCGCGGCGCGGAACTCGTCGTAGAATTTTTCCATCAACGCGTCGTACATCGGCGTCGTGTTCATCGGCTCGAACGACATTTTTTCCGGCGCGACTTTTTCGACGAGTTCAAGTTGCAGTTCGCAGATTTGACGGATGTACTTGTGCGCCGTCATAATCGCTTCGAACATCTTCGGTTCCGGCAGTTCGCGGGCGAAACCTTCGATCATCAGGACGGAGTCCATATTCCCGGAGACGATGAGGTCGAGTTCGCTGTTTTCGAGTTGGTCGACCGTCGGGAAGACGATGAATTCGTCGTCGACGCAAGCCAAGCGGACGGAGCCGAGCGGGCCGTCGAACGGAAGCGGGCTGATTTGGAGGGCGGCCGAGGCGCCGTTCATCGCGATGACGTCCGGGTCGACGCGTTGGTCGCTGGCCAAAACGTTGGCGAAAATTTGGACGTCGTTGTAGAACCCTTTCGGGAAGAGCGGACGAATCGGGCGGTCGATAAGTCGAGCGGTGAGAACCTCTTTCAAGCCCGGGCGACCTTCGCGTTTCAGGAAGCCGCCGGGGAATTTGCCCGCCGCGGCGACGCGTTCGCGGTAGTCGCAGGTGAGCGGGAAGAAGTCCGCGCCCGGTTTGCTCGGAGCGGTCGTCGTCGCGCAGAGGACGCAAACGTCGTCGTAGCCGATGAGGCAGCTGCCGTGCGCTTGTTTCGCGAGTTCGCCCGTTTCGATCCAAAATAAACCGGCGCCAATTTGTTTTTCGACTCTAATTTTCAACTTTTTTACCTTTTTCTTTTCTACCAAACTCGTCGGAACCTGCTTCGTCCGCCGAGCCGAATGCGAGAAGCCGCGTCGACTTCTTCGAGGGAGAGCGCGCCGGAAATTCGGCGACAATGAAACGCGAAGTGAAAGCGTCGCAACGGTTAACGGTCAAAACGCGACGCCGAAATCGAAAACGCGCTCTTCTTTATCTATTAATGAACGACGAACGCCGCGTCGCGGAGGACGCGATAGTCGTTCCGCTTTTGGAGGAAACGTCGCGAAGAACGAGAAACGCAACGCTCGAAACGGCGCGCTTTACGTCGCTCGACGACTTTTCCGAAAGGAGAGAGCGCCGGTCGTTTTTCAAAGATTTGGCGTTAAATTTAAAGAACGGCCAAAAGAGAAAAAGGAAAACGGCGCGCTCGCGAAAAAAACGCTCGCGGCGCGCCCAACGCCGCAAACGTTGCAAAAAAACGACTACTTGCGGATGCCGAGGCGTTTGATGAGCGTAACGTAACGCGATTGATCTTCGCGTTTCAGGTAGTCGAGAAGGCTGCGACGATCGCTAACCATTTGAAGGAGACCGCGGCGGGTCGAGTAATCCTTTTTGTGGATTTTCATGTGTTCGGTCAACGCGTTGATTTTTTTCGTCAGCAAAGCGACTTGGACTTCCGGGGAGCCGACGTCGGAATCGCTGCGGCGGTATTCGGCGATGATCGCTTGTTTTTCTTCTTTGGTCATAATCGTCATATTAATCACCTTGTTTCGTTTGGGAAATCGACTAGCGAACGGCGAAACGCAGCCGGTCGACTCCGCTGGTTTGGATTGTTCGGTAAAATCCTTTGCTTTTTTGGGAAATTTGCGTAAATGTCGGACGCCGCCGAAACGACGTTTGGGCGATTTTAGAACGTCGTTTAACGTTAATCGGTTTGACGCGAAGGTCGGCGAGGGCCGAGGAGCGCGGAACCTTTTGGCGGCGAGTCCAAAACAATTTTATACATTATACGCGCCGACGGCGTTTCGAAAAGGGGGGCGAATAAATTTTCTCGAAAAGATTTTTCGCGCTTTGCAATTGTTTCAAGTTGTTAAAATAGGCAGGATAAGAGGTTTGGTTAATGTTATTGAGTGGGATGACGGGGGAGGCGGTTTTGAGAGAGACGTAATCTGGGTTAGACGGCGAAACAAGGCGATTTTCGGCGATTGGGTAAAATTTTCCGAGACGCTTCGCCGGGAGGAGAGGGAGGTACTTTATTGTCGAAACCCGCGTCGGGACGGGCGGCGGCGAAACGCGAGCGCGACTTGCGATTCGCCCCCGTTCGACGCGCGGTTCCGCAGTTCGCGTCGATCGGCGTCGCCTCGACCGTTTGCGGTTGGCGAAAGCGGACTTTTCGTTTTCGCTCGACCCGAGCGGGGTCGCGATTGTCGCGGCTTGCCGGCTATTTCGGGTCGACCGATTTTAAGGGCGTTCGCAGCGTCGTTTTATCGGTTCGCCCCGAAATATCCCTTTATTCCGAACGGCCTTAGGTTCGACCTTTCGACCGCGTTCCGCCGAGGAGCGTCCGATTCGTCGCGCCGACGGCCCGACCGCCGAAGCGTCGATTTTCGCCGCAAGCGTCGTCGTTTAAAATCGTTGAAAAACGTTGGAGAACGCGGCAAGGGCGCTTGCGACTCGTTCGACAAGGAGACTTGCGAAACGGGAACGAAAAACGACCGACGGCTGGACTTCGACGCGACGACCCGCGAAACCTTAGTTCCGCAAGTCGCTTCGAGACGCGGAATTAAGAGAAGCGGCGGCCGCGAAGGAACGCGCGAATACCGGTTTGCTTGACGCGGCGTCGTTTTAGCGACGCTAAACGACGTCTCGAGGACGGCGGCGAAAAAGCGTCGAAGAAACGCGGCGGCGTCTTGTCGCGTCGCGTTTTAGCGGCGTTCTTTTCGACCGTCGGGCGAACCGGGCGGGCCGTCGAAAAACGCGTTGGAAACTTTTAAACCGCGCCGTTTATCGCGTTGCGTTTGGCTCGGTCTTTTCGCCTTGGCGGTCGAACGTCGACTCGTTCGACGCGCGCCGAATTTCGGAGCGTTGCGCAAGCGCGAAAACGATTGAAAACAGACGTTTGCAGCGGCGGCGGGTAAACCCGACTTTTAACGTTTCCTCGAAGACGCGTTCCCGACGTCGAGCCGTTCGACTTCGTTTCGCTTGACGGAAGCGGCGATTTTACCGACGTTTGAGCGTCGGCGCTCCTTTCCGTCGCGTTCCGGCGAATTACGTCGACGCCGCGTCGACTTCGCCTTTGAGTTCGGCCCTCTCCGTCGCGACGACGGAACCCGAGCGAACGCGTCGGCGACGAACGACGAACGGTTCCTCGCGTTTCTCGGCGCGGGTTCAAACGCTTTTGGTGTTGTGAAAGCGTTGAGAAAACGACGTTTGCGTTGCGGTTTAAAACTCGGAAAATCTCCGTCTTTAACCGTTGACGCGGCGTCGTTTTCCATTTTTCTTGGACGAGCGGCAAACTTTGCGCGTTTCCTCCGCTTATTTTCTTTCTCTTCGCGCCCGATTTTTTCCGATTTTCTCTTGGAATCGCGGCAAAATTTCCTTGAAACGCCGCCTCGAGTCGGGTATAATCGAAAGCGTCGCCGCCGCGTCGGAGGTTGCGTTGAAGCGTTAACCGGCGATTCGGCGCTAGATTGTAAACTGAAGGGAGAACCGGAATGACGTTAAAACGATATTGGCCGCTTCGAAGAAAAAACGAACGCGGTAAGAGAAAACGCGGCGCAACCGACGTAAAATCGACGCTTAGGTTGACGACTTGGGCGGGCGCGGCGGCTTTTGTCGCGGGAGCAAGCTGGCTCGGAGGCGGCTATTTCGCGTCGACGGCGCTGGGGCAAGACGCGACGATAGAAGTCGGTAAAGTGATTGTCGACAAAGCGGTTAAGGGGCCGAAACCCGACCTTTCGACCGGTTCGTTTTCGGTCGGTTTGCGCTTCAAATTGGAGGCGCCGGGGAACGAAGTCGGAAACGGCGACGGACTCGGGATGTTATTCTCTGTCGCGAGCGGTTGGCACGACGGGTTTCGCGCCCATTACAACTGGAGAAACGGACAAATAACCTTTCAAATTGGGCGAGTTAAAGAAAAAAGCGCGGTCGGCGTCGGCTCGGATCGCGGGTTTTTGCCCGGCGTAATGCGAGACGTCGTCGCCGTTTACGACGCGGAAAAGGACGAAATGACGCTTTACGTCGACGGCGAAAAGGTCGGCGCCGCGTCGTATTCCGGGCCGATCGACGTTTTCGACCAACCGCTAAGCGTCGGGTTTGGAGGCTTTGGAGTCGGTTCGAACCGAATGTTCGTCGACAAACTCGAATATTGGAAACGCCCGCTGACCGCTTCCGAAGTCGCCGAGCGCAACGCCGCGCGCCCGAAAACGGAACTCGAAGCGACGCAAGTGCTTGCGTTCTTTGTCGAGGCCGGGAACGCGACGAATCTCGCCGTCGACGATTCGCAAATCGAAACGATTTTGGCCCTCGACGTTCCGGAGGAAACGAAGGCGACGGCTCGTCGAACGGCGCTTGCGAAAGCGTTGAACGACAAGGAGTTCGCGAAAGCGGCTGAACTTGCGTTCGCGGAAGCGGAACGACTTTTGGCGGAAGAAAAAGCGTCGAGCGACGCCGAGTCGCAAGCGGTTCGCAACGCGCGGTTGAGCCGATACGGCGAAATCGAGATCGCGTTGGCGCAATGTTTGGCGTCGGAGCGTTGCGGAGCTGAAGTCGCGGCGAAAGCGCGACGGTTGCAAAAGACCTTGCGAGAACGGTTTAGCGACGAATGGGCGACATTTGGAGAAATCAACGCGCTCGGAAACGCCGCCGGCGCGGTTCAGAAAATTGAAAAAGACGCTAAACGGCGATACGACGGGACGTTAAAAGCGTTGAACGCCGCGAAGAAACGAACGATTTTCGCCGCGCCGAACGGGGACGACGCCGCCGACGGTTCGCGCGAAAAGCCGGTCGCGACGCTCGCCAAGGCGTTCGAAATCGCGCAACGTTTGGCGAAGGACGCGAAAGAACAAGACGGAACCGCCGTCGTCGTTGAACTTGCGAACGGCGTTTACCGCGTCGACCGAACCGCGGCGCTAGACGGCGTCGCGAACGTCGTCGTCAAACCGGCGCCCGGCGCGAAAGCCGTCTTGACTGGAACGGTCGAAGTCGGTAATTTCGAAACGCTTAGCGACGGAGCCCAAACGTCGAAAGCGGTTGCCGACGCGGCGTCGCGATTCCAAGAAGCGGCGCGTTCAAAAATCTTTGTCGCCGACTTAAAAGCCGACGGCGTCGAGGATTGCGGGAGGTTGGCGACGCGCGGATACGGCGTCGGCGAAAAGGTCGCGCCGATTCCTTCGCTTTACGTCGACGGCGAGTCGCAAACGTTGGCGCGTTGGCCGAACGTCGGGGACGCCGCGCTCGACTTTGGCGACGTCGTTTCACAAGGGGACGAAGTCAACGGCAAAAAAACGACGACGCTGCGATACGATTTCGACCGTCCGAACGGTTGGAAACTTTCCGGAAACGCCGACGCCGACGATATTTGGGCGTTTGGGCTTTACGTTTGGGAATGGGCCGCGAACTTCCGCCGCGTCGAGAAAATCGACCGCGACGCCAAGACGCTGACGGTCGATTATCCGGACGCGAACGGGCGCTTCCATTATTATTTCGTCAACGTTCTCGAAGAATTGGACGCGCCGGGCGAATATTACGTCGATCGAAACGCCGGCCTTCTTTACTTTTACGCGCCGGACGCCTTGTCGTCGGTCGACGCGTTAAAAGCGGCGTCCGTCGAATTCGACGTTTTCGACGGGCGTTTCGTCGACGTAAAGAACTCGCGACGCGTTCTGTTGCAAAATATCGAGTTAAAGGGCGGGCGCGAAACGGCGGTCGCGTTCGAAAATTGCGTCGAGTCGTATTTTGTCGGCGGGAAAATCGAGCAGTTCGGCGGGAACGGCGCGCTGATTCTAAACGGCGAATTTTGCGGCGTTTTGGACTCGCGACTGCGCGAACTCGGCGCTTCCGGCGTTCGGATTCGCGGCGGCGACCGCTCGACGTTAAAGCGCGCCAATCATTGGCTTCACAACTGTTTCATTAGCGATTTCAGCCGAATCGACCGCGTTTACGCTCCGGCGTTGCAGTTCAACGGCTGCGGGTTGGCGGCGACGAACAACCTGATTTGCGACTCGCCGCACCACGGGATGCGCGCCGACGGGAACGATATTTACATCGCCCGAAACGAAGTTCACTCCGTCGTTTACGAATACAGCGATCAGTCGGGAATCGATATTTTTTGCGATCCGACGTTCCGCGGAATCGTTATCGAGGAGAACCTTTGGCGGCATATCGGGTCGTCGTTCGCGCTCTGCGGACAAGCCGGAATCCGTTTGGACGACGCGATTTCCGGCGTCGCGATGATCGGCAACGTTTTCTATCGCTCGTCCGGCGGGAATTTCGGCGGAATCCAGATTCACGGCGGGAAAGACAACCTCAGTATTAGCAACGTTTTTATCGATTGCAAACAGGCGTTCAGCTTCTCGCCTTGGAGCGACGGACGCTATCAAACCTTCGTTAAGGAACGTTTCCCGGAAAACGTTGGAAAGCAAGCGTTTATCGACGCGTATCCGTTCTTCGATAAGATTTTCGAGAATCCGAACCGCAACTATTTTATCGGGAACGACGCGATCAACTGCGGGCTCTTCAATCGCAACGGCGACGGTCTGAACGTCTTTGTCGGCAACACGTTGCGAACGGTCGAAACGCCGGAAAACGTCGATTCGTTTTTGACCGACTCGGCGGCCCTGCGCGGTTGGCTCGAAGAAGTTTCCGGGCGAAAGCTCGACGGAATCGGGTTGCGCGCGAATTGGAACGGAGCGGAAGCGCCGGTTTCGCCGATGTTTACGGCGCCGCAACATTGACGTTTTAACGTCGACGGCGATTTTCGACGGCGCGTTCGGGGTTGCGACGGCTCCGAACGCGCCGTTTTTCTACCGGTTAAGCGTCGCTTTTTCCGTTTTGGCAAGGAGAACAAAATGAAACGAAGAACTATTTTCGCGCTGTTAATCGGCGTCGCGCTTTGCGGTTGCGGCGTCGCAACCGTCGCGAACGAACCGACGGCGAACGACCCAAACGCTTATACGGGAACGGATTCCGAACGGATCGAACAAGCCGTCGCGGCGGCGCCGGAATTCGGCGGGCTCGTTCGGATTCCGGCGCGACGTCCCGACGCGGAGTCGTCCCGAACTCATTGGCTCCTCGACCGCGCGATCTCGCTTCCGGCGAATACGACGTTACTCTTGGAAAATAGCGTTTTAAAACTGTCGGACAACTGCCGCGACAACTTTATTCGCTCGGCGAACGCCGGGCCGGGGATTAAAAAGGTCGAGCCGCTCGAAAATATTTTCGTCGTCGGCGTCGGGAACGCTCGACTCGAAGGAGCCGATCGACCGCGCGCAACCGGCGACAGCGGAAAATGTCTCGGCGAAAGAACTTACGGAACCGACGCGGGGAAAGACGGCGAGTCGCAAACCGGCGATTGGCGCAATATCGGCGTTCTTTTCGCGAAGGTTCGGAACTTCGGAATCGAAAATTTGACGGTCGTAAACTCTCACGCTTGGGGGATTTCGCTCGAAAAATGCGAGTTCGGACGGGTCGTGCGGATTGCGTTCGACAGTACGGAGCGTCGCGAAATCGACGGCAAACTCGAAACGACGCTCAATCAAGACGGCGTCGACTTGCGCAAGGGCTGCCGAAATATAACGATCGAGTCGATTCGCGGGCGAACCGGCGACGATTTGGTCGCGCTGACTGCGATCGGAACGAAGGCGCGCGACGGCGGATGTTTCGATTCCACCGAGGTTTCGGAGTTCGACCCGAGCGCGGATAACGATATTCGCGACGTCGTTATCCGCGACGTCGTCGGTTATTCGGCGGGCGGACACCAAATCGTTCGGTTTCTAAACGCTTCCGGTATCAAAATTTATCGAATAACGCTCGATTCGCTGACCGACACGGCGCCGACGCCGGGGTACGACCGCGCGACGATTCGCATCGGCGACGCAAACCCGGCTTGGGGCGGCGTAACTCCCGTCGGCGATACGTTTGGGTTCGTTATTCGCAACGTGCATTCGTCGTCGAAACACGCGGTTTTGATCGCCGGATCGCTGACCGATTCGATTATCGAAAACGTCGTCAATTACAATCCGGCGATCTCCGGCGTTACCTTCGAGTCGGGGAAAGAAAACGTTCGAAACGTTGTTGTCGAAGATTTTATTAACGTGAAGCGCGTTAAAAAGACGGAAGCGGAGCGATAAAAAAAACGGCGTTCGCGATTTGACGAACGACGTCGATTATCAAGATTAACGACGACCGACGCGGAACGTTAAACGTCGGCGTCGGTCGTTCTTAGCGAAGTTACTTCTTGTCGTTTATTCTTGGCGCGGTTTTTAACGTCGGTCGCGCGTCGTCGGCGGGGTTGCCGTAAATCGCTTCGACGCTTGGCGTTGCGTACGCTTCGTCGTCGCCGAACGCGTTAAAGGGGCCGGGGCGTTTCACGACCGGCGCCGTTTCGAGGCGCGGCGGGAGCGCGAGCCAATCGCTTCCTTGGAATTTCGGATCCGGCGCCGAGCGCACGTCGTCGCCGCCCATATACGGGCACATCGCGTCGACCCAAACGATTAGGCGTCGCATTTCGACCGGGTCGAGTTCGACGCCGTAATGTTCTTTAACGCAATACTTGTTAATTAAACGGCTTGCGTAGGAAAGTTTCTCCATCGGCTTCGGCGTCGCGTAACCGGCGGGGTCGACGGTCGAGTACGCTTCGACTTGAATCGTGTCGGCGATACCAAAACCGGGGGGGGCCTCGGGGAGTTCCGCTTCGGTCGGGTTCGACCAAGCGCCGCGCGTTCCGGAGCGGTAAATCTTCGGCGGAGCGGCCCAACTCGGGTTCCCGACAAGAGTTATGTACGGCTCTTTGAAGTGCAGGAAACCGGGGCGGAGCGTCGTGTCGAACACGTCTTTCGCTTCGCCGGAACCGGA
Organism: Thermoguttaceae bacterium; assembly: GCA_045545275.1. Lineage (GTDB taxonomy): Bacteria > Planctomycetota > Planctomycetia > Pirellulales > Thermoguttaceae > RUG369. Next base: position 22,563 of record JAZQAP010000242.1, read on the forward strand.
ATGGCACGAACCGCAATGTTTATCGAGCGTCGGTTGGACGTAACGCTCGTAACTGACCGAAATGTCGTTCCAGGGCGGCGGGCAAATCGTCGACGGTTCTCTAAGCGCCGCGATGGAACGGGTTTGCGGCGCCGGCGTCGCGATTTGCGACTCGTGGCAACCGACGCAACCGCGCCGCTCGCCGGGCATCACGCCGGTGAAGGAACGCATCGTTTGCAGGCATTTGTAATTTTCGTCGAGGAGCTGGAAGTGGAGCGCGACGCCGGACGGCGCGTAAAACGAGACGCTGCCGTCGCTTTCGACCGGAACCGTTCCGAGAATGCGCTTCACGCCCTCCGATTGCACCATCGAAACGGCCGGGCCGGTCGAGATGTACGGACGGTCGTTCCAGAGAGTGTACGTTTTTGGTTCGATGTTGAGGATTCGTAAATATTTAGCTTTGCCGCGAAGTTCCGGCGGCGCGCCTTCGTAGATGTCGTTCGAGTAAATGACTCCGGGCGCCGGCGCGTCGCGGGTTTCGCGAGTCGGCCAATCGACGCGGTCGACGAGCGTCGGCGGAACTTCCCGAGGACGAAGGGGTTGCGCGTAAAAAACGTTGTGAACGCCTTCGCAAATCAGCTCGCGGTCGCCGTCGACGTTCATTAACAATAGGACGTATTTGCCGTCGCGGCAAGCGGATACGAGAAAGTCGGTTTCGCTCAACGGATACGGCGAATCGTACGCGGAGTACTTGCCGGCGGGGCGATAGTTCGGCGACTCGACGGGGTCGACCGGGCCGTTGCCGCTCTCGGGCCAGATTACGTCGGCGGTTACCTTAGTCAAGCCGTCGGGGAAGTTAAGACCCTTCGTCGGATCGACGATTCCGATCGAACCGGCGAACCAGTCGTGGTGGGCGCTACCGGTGAACATCAGGCGCGAACTACCGGGAATCGCGCGAACGTCTTTCGGTAGGTCGGGCCACACAGACTGGTTGCCCCAAAGGACTTGCGTTTGCGTTCCGTCCGGGTTCATCGTCCAGAGGCTAACGCAGCGCCACAGCGGTTTGTCGGTGTATTCCCAACGGCTGAAAACGACGCGACCGTCCGGCAAAATCGACGGCAAGTAGTCCGGTTCGTTGTTGCGCGAAATCAAGTAAACGTCGGGACTTCCGATTTTCATTCGAGCGAGAACAAAGGCGTTCGTCGGCGGCATGCAACGGACGTAAGAGTAGCCGCGCGTCGTCGAAAAGACGATGTTTTCGCCGTCGGGAAGGTAAATCGGATCCAAATCGTCGAACGCGCCGGACGTAATTTGACGCAAATTTTGTCCGTCGACGTCGATTTCGTAAAGATGGAAAGCCTTCTCGTTGTGCGGTTTAAAGCTGAAGAGAACTTTCTTCGCGTCCCAAGAAAGATCGGGGCGCCAAAAAGAGCCGGAGAGCGGTTCGCTCGGCGCTAAAATTCGTTCTTTTCCTAGCGGCGACAAGCCTTTGCGAATCATCAAGCGACCGCCCGGAACCGCCATGTAACCGAGTCGGTGCCGCGTCTCGTGCCGCCATTCGCTCCCTTGCGGATACGGCGAATCGACGTAAAGAATCGAGTCGAAGTCGACGACCGGATTCTTCATGAAGACGGCGCGTTTGAGCGTTCGAGCGCGGAGGTAGAAGTCGCGAACGTCGCCGGCAAAGTTTTCGGCTTCTTTTTGAAGCGTCGCAAGCTCCGTTGTTTCTTTGGTTAGGTCGACGTCGCCTTCGAAGTTTTCGATCAGTTTCGCCGTTCGGTCGAGTTCGAAGCGAACGCGTTCGAGCGTCGGCGCTCCGTCGCACTGGAAGAGCCAATCGCGTTCAAGTTGCGCTCGGGCCTCCTCCGGCGAAAGGTCGACGACCGGCGGCGTCGACGGTTTGACGTAAGGGGCGACCGCTTCGCGTTGGTACGGGCGCTCTTGAACTTCGCGATTCATTTCGAACGCAAACTCGAACCAGCGCGTTTCGTCGACGTTTTCCGGAGCGGCGAGCGCGGCGTCGAACGCTTTCGCGACTTCTTCGACGCGACGCCAACGCGTTGTTTCTTCGGGGGTTAAGCGCGACCATTGCTCGGCGGTCAGCGGCATGTACTCGACGTAAAGATCGCGGACGCGCTCGGCTTCCGCCTTCATTCGGTTGTTTGGCGACGTCAAGTAATCGCCGATACCGACTTGGAAACGCCGGGCGAAGTACTCGGCGTCTTCCGGGAAATCGGTTCTAACTAACCGCGCAAAAACGCCTTGCGACGTTCTGTCGAAGCGCGCTTTCAAATCGGCGTCGGCTGCGAGTCGTCGGCGAGCGTCGGCGAGCGTCGCGACGAACGTGGAACCCTTGCGATAAAACGATTTAACAAAAGTCGTCGCGGCGGCGTCCCGTTGATCGAGAACTTTTCGACCTTCGGCGTAAAGCGTTGAAATCTCGTCGGTTGAAAGCGAACGAGAGTAAAGGCGCAGGTCGTCGAGACCGCCGTCGAAAAATTCGCCGGTTCCTCCGCTCGAACCGATTGTAAACGGCGCTTTAGAGCCGACTTGCAGCGCGCCCGGTTGCGCTAACGAACCGATTTCGCGACCGTCGAGGTAAACGCGCATCGTCTCGCCGTCGAAGGTCGCCGCGACAAAGCGCCAAGTATCGTCGAGGAGGTCGGACGGCGAAAGCGGCGCGTCGCACTCGACGTAAGTCCCGGCGATATTGAGACCTAGCGATAAAATCGTTCCGTCGTGTTGGAACGAGAAGAGATAGCGTTGGTCGCCGTCTTCTTTGCGGAGGATTTCGCGGTAAGCGCTTAAATTTCGGGGGCGAACCCAAGCGCTAACCGACGTCGTTTGAAGGTCGGCGGGGAGAATTTTCGCGTCGATCGGGAGCGCGAAGGCGCCGGAGAGGTCGAGCGCGCCGCCGAAAACGCCTTCGCAACGAGGGATCGGGCGGTTCGGAACGGAGCTAAAGTCGGAAAGCGCCGAGTTTTCCAGCTTGGCGTCGGCGGTCGATTCGTCGAACGTCCAACGTCCTAAGAGTCCGGCGTCGTCGGCGAAAACGTTGGGCGACGTCGCGAGAACCCCGACGCAAACCGTCGCGAGGATTCGGGCGATTTTTTTATTTCGGTGTTTCGTAAACATTGCGATTCCTTGCGTTGCGCGACCGTCGAAAGCGGGAAAGCTCGAAGGCCGCGCCGAAAAAAAATAAAGCGGCGACGAAAAACGCGTTCTCGACGGAAAAACGTCGACGTCGGAACGCGTTTTTACGTTAAAACAAGCGAATCACTCCGCTTCTTCCGAGACAAAGTTTAAGTCGTAAGTCCCGCCTTTTTTAACGGTTATCTTGAAGGTCGGGTTTTGCCACATCGACTCCGGCGTCATCGGTTCGCGCGGTCGTTGCGGCGGCGTCGACGGCGGCGCGCCCGGTTGCGGTTCCGGAATTTCCGGTTCGGGGCCGGTGTAACGGTAGCCGCGGACGCGAACGGTCAGCTCGCCGGGCGGAACTTTCGCCGCGTAGGAACCGTTTTGAACGTTGCCTCCGCCCTCGGCCGAACCGTTCGTAAACTGAACGATTCCAAGGTCGATCGGCGCGCCGTCGAGCGTCGCGGCGCCGTTGATTTCGACTTCGTTTTTGCCGCCGCCGCAACCGGTTAGGAGGGCGAAGGACGCGGCGCAAAGAAGAGCCGTCGCAAAATATCGTTTCATTTCTAAACGTTGCTTTCGTTGGAGTTAAGCGGGAACGCGTTCGGGTTCGAGCGGTCGAAGTCCGAACGGCGTTCGAGGAAAAAAAGAACGAACGTTAAGCGCCGACGTTAAAGGCTTTTCGTTTCGCCGCCCTTCGTGCTGCCGGCCGCGCGCCAAACTTCAAGGTCGATCGTTTCCGAAACGAAGCGCACCGAACCGTCGGCCATCGAGACGTTGACGCCGCCGGAGTGTTTGCTGCGCGCCGCTTGGTAGCGTTCGTCGCCGGAAAGCGGGGTTCCGGTGCAGGGGATGAACGGGTCGTCGGTATTCAACGCGCTTCCGCTGGCGCCTTGGTAGCAGTAGCAGCTGTCCGGCGTCGAGGAGTTCGGGCCGGTAACGGTCATGAAGGCGGCGCCCGGGCCTTCGTCGTTGAAGAGTTGGCCGTGGAAGTCGAACGCGGAGTCGCTCGCGGCGCAGATTACTTCCGAAAGGAGCATCGTGTTCGAGGTTCCGTCGGTCATTTCGGCGAGCCCGACGGTCAGGTTCAGGTAGAACGGCGCGCCCTTCCAACCGGCGTTTTTGTACGGCATGGAGGCGACATTCGGATTCCAGAACCAGTCGTTCCCCATATTGACGACGTAATTTCCGCGGACTTGCGAGTAAGGGTCGGCGCGCCAAGTCGCTCCGGGACGGTCGCTCGGGCAGTAGTAAAATTCGACCGGCGTGTTGACCGGACGTTTCGCGTTCGGGTCGTTGTAAGCGCAGTTCGGTTCTTCGAAGAAGCCGACTTTAAAGTCGTACTCGGCGTAGAGCGCGTTTTGCTCGATGAAGGGCCAAATGCGCGGAACCCAAGACGAGCGTTTGCCCGGGTTGCCGTCGAAGTTTTTCCAACCGCCGGTCGGGTGCGTCATGCCGTACGGAAGGCGCGAATTGTTGACGTCGGCGTAGTTGCACATGCCGAGGCCGTATTGTTTGAGGTTGTTCGTGCATTGCATCCGACGCGCGGCCTCGCGGGCCGCTTGAACCGCCGGGAGAAGGAGCCCAATCAAAATACCGATAATAGCAATGACGACCAACAGTTCGACCAGCGTAAAACCGCGTCGATTGACGATGTTGCGCGACATAAGAAGCCTCCGTCTATTAATAATATGGGGCGGAAGTAGCCGGCGAAGCGCGTCGGCCTCGACGGCGAGATCATTTAAGCGAAATAACGAACGCATGGCGTTGAAAAAGTGGTAAGTATTGAAATAAACGAAGATACGGAGCGTAAAAAAACGCCGTCCTTCCCGGTTGTTTTTAAAGTATAACGGGCGCGAGACGGCGAATCAAGCGTTTTTGTCGGGAAATGCGAAAATTTGTTTTTTTTTTTGACCGCCGTACAGAAATTTAGGTTTGGCACGAAAACTATTTGTTGAACGAATTAAAACGCTTTTTTCGCGCTTTGGCGTTTGCTTAAATTGCTGTTTTGCGAAGATAGAGGAAATGCGCGGTTTAGAGAAAGACGTCGACCAAGTCGAGCGAAAAAACGCAACGACGTAAAATGAGCGGCGACCGGTAAAAGTCGCCGCTCTTTTCGTTAGCTAAGATCGACCGTTAAACGCAAACGCTTAGAGCGAAAGGAGATACTCGGTCAACTCGTCGACTTCCTCCTCCGTCAGCGAACCGACGTCGCCTTTAACGTCGCCGTGCATGCCGTCGAGGAAGACGTCGCGCAGATCGACGTAACGTCCGTCGTGCATATAAGGCGGAGTGCGCCAAACTTCGAGGAGCGTCGGGGTGTCGAACTCGGCCTTATGGTCGTATTCGGCGCGCGACCCGACGTCGTGCATCTTTTGGTCGGTGAAGTATTCGCCGGTGTGGCATTCCGCGCAGTTGAGGCGGTCGCTTTCGAAGAGCGCTTTGCCGCGGAGGGCTTTTTCGCTCAGCTTGCCGTCGACGAGACGCGGGCTCGGGATGGCTTTAAGCGATTTGAGGTATTCCTCGATGTCGGTATACGTTTCTTCCGGCGGATTCGAGAACGAGATGTATTTGAACCCGGTGCGAATCGCGGTTTCCGCTTTGTCGCGGACGCCGTGCCACATCGCCGGCGGAAGTTGGATCGAGTGAAGCATCCCTTTGGCGTTTTTCGGGTTGCCCATGCCGTCGTTGAGGAGGTCCCAGTTCAGCGCGTCGGAGCGGGCTTCCGGGTGGCAGCTGGCGCAACTTTGCCACGTTTGGAAGCAGAGCGTCGCGTCGTTCCACGCGAGTTCGCCGCGACGGGCCGCGTCCATTTCCGGAGTCGGGCCGAGTTTGACGAATTCTTTAGGACGCATCGTGCGGGCCTTCATGTTGACGACCACGATGTTGTCGGTGTAGTACATGCCGAGATACGCTTTTTCGCCGATGACCGCGAGGCAACGGGGCGCCTTCGCTTTCAGTTGACGCGAAAACAGCTTGACGCGCTTTTTCAGCCCGACGAGGAACGCCAAGTGTTGCGGAACTTGGTCGGCGGTCGTCGCGTTCGACGGGAGCCCTTTTTCTTTAGCTTCGTCGGCGTCTTTCGGGAGCGATCGCAATTTTTCAAGCGTTTTCGTCCAGTCGACGACGCAAAGTTCGTGCGAACCGGCCAACCCGACGCAAACTTTCGCGCCGTCGGCGGTCGTCGCGATCGGCCACGGGTTCGCGGCGCCGGAGTCGACGTCGTCGAGGAGAACGGTGTTGACAAACTCGCGCTTTTCGGCGTCGATAATACTAAAGCCGTTCGTGTTCATCCAACCGCGTTCGACTTGCGTCGTCGGGAGTTGGTAGCGGGCCAAGATCGCGGTCGTGTAGACGTATTTTCCGTCCGGCGAAATGCAAATGTGGTGCATCGACGAGCTGCCGTTCGGGAGGCGAATGTTTTTCGTTTCGCCGGTCGCCGTGTCGAGCGAGGTAACTTCGGCGGCGACGTTCGCGCCGTCGGACGGGTCGTTCGGCAGGAAGTTCGCGGCGAAGTACGTTTTGCCGTCCGGGGTAACGACCGCGTCGCACGGTTCGTGCAGGGCCGGGTACGTCGCTTCGACGGCGAAGCTCGGGAGGGAAATTTTCGCGAGTTTCGCTTCGAAACGCAGACACGCGTACATCGTTTTTTCGTCCGGCGAGAGGCAGAGCCCGCACGGCGTGTGCCCGACGACGCCTTCGCCGAGAACGTTTCCGGTCGCGAGATCGAGCGCGCAGATTTTCCCTCGGTAGTCGCCGAGGCCGAGGTAAACCGTTTTTTCGTCGGCGCTTAAACACATGTCGTTCGGGTCGCCCGGAACCGGAATCGAGCGTTCGACTTTCGCGTCGGCGACCGAAACGACGGCGATTTCGCGGGCGTCCTTATTCAAGACGTAAAGGGTCGAGCCGTCTTTCGTCGGGATCATCTCGATAGGGCCTTTGTACTCGGCCGCCGAGGCGACCGCGCCGACGAACGCGAAGAGCGCCGTCGCGAGCGACAATACAAAATTTCGTTTCGACATAACTAACTTTCCGTTAAAAAATCGATAAATTGTTCGAACAATTTTTTATCGTAGGGACGGCGGCGGTCGGCGACGCGATTCCAAAAGGCAACGAGAACGCGCCGCGACGCAAAAGCGCCGCGAACGTCTTTATTATGACGCTTGCCGACGCGTTTTTCAAGCTCTTTCTTCCTGTTTCGCGCAATTTTTTCCATTTTTCCTAAAACTGTGCGCGAAATCGCTTCCAACGGGCGTCGCGAAGGAGGCGACGAGTAAGGAAGAGTCGAAAATTAGTTTCTTCTAATGTTAAAATAGGCAAGCGTTAGCCTTGGCTAAAAATCGCTTCTTATCGTTGCGACGCGTCGTTGAAACGAGGCGGAAATTTGTCTTTCGGCAACGTCGACGCGGAAGGGAAAAGTTGGGCGGTTTAAAAAAGATGGGTAAAATAGAAGTTTTGCGGCGGCGTCGAAAATGGAAAAAAAAGCGCGAAACGGCAAAAGTTTACGGGAGGCCTGCTGGACAAGCCGGAAATATCGTTTAAACTTAAGGGGATAAACGGCAAGTTTCGGACGCTCGATTCCCCAAACGGTTTCGCGAGTCGTTTGGTCGAGTTTGCGCCGACTTGCCCGATTCGTCGTCGACCGTCGGCGTTTTCCGTGTTTTCGGTCGAGTCGTCCGCTTTTATTACGTTTGCGTCTTTGATTTTTAAGCGTCGGCCTTCGCGGCGGCGCGTTGCGACCGCGGCGGCGAAACGGCGAAATCGTTCGAGGAATTTTCTTCCCAAATCATAGAGGAAAGGCGTCGCAAGCCGATGAAATACGTCAAAATAACCAAAGGGCTCGACCTGCAATTGGCCGGAACGCCGGACCAAACGAGCGCGCCCGAAAAGAAAAGCGTCAAGCGCGTCGCGGTAACGGGGCCCGATTACGTCGGGATGAAGCCGACGATTCTCGTCGAAGTCGGCGAAAAAGTTTTGCTCGGTCAACCGCTTTTTGAGGATAAAAAGAACCCGGGCGTCAAGTTCGTCGCTCCGGCGGCGGGCGTCGTCGCGTCGATCAATCGCGGCGAAAAACGCGCTTTCCGTTCGATTATTATCGACGTCGCGGAAGGGGAAGCGGCGCAAGAGTCGGGCGCGTTCGAGAAGTTCGACGCGAACTCTTTGACCGAGCTTTGCCCGACGAAAGTTCGCGAAACGCTCGTCAAATCCGGGCTTTGGACGGCGCTCCGAACGCGTCCGTTCAGCCGCGTCCCGAAAATCGACGCGATTCCGGCGGCGCTTTTCGTCAACGTTTGCGACACCAACCCGCACGCGCCGAATCCGCAGTCGATCGTCGAAGCGGCGAGCGAAGATTTCGTCAACGGTTTGCGCGTTTTGAGCCGAATTTGCGGGAAAAAACTTTGGGTCTGCTTCGGCGACGCGAAATATTCCGCCGACTTTATCGCCGCCGTCGAAGCGGTTCCGAACGTCGAAGCGGTTTCGTTTTCCGGCCCGCACCCGTCCGGCTTGACCGGGACGCATATCGCGACGCTCGACCCCTGCGGTCTCGGGAAAGTCGTTTGGTCGATCGGTTATCAAGACGCGATCGCGGTCGGCGCGCTCTTCGTCAAGGGAACGCTTCCAACGGAACGCGTCGTTTCGTTGGCCGGGCCGACGGTCAAGAATCCGCGTTTGCTCCGCGTTCCGGTCGGCGCTTGCCTCGACGAAATCGTCGACGGCGAGCTGAAAGACGGCCCGAACCGCGTTATTAGCGGAAGCGTCCTTTGCGGGCGCGCCGCCGAGGGCGACCTTTGCGGTTTGGGGCGTTACGTCAACCAAATTTCCGCGATCGGCGACGGCGACCCGCGCGAGTTCTTCGGTTGGGCGCTCCCCGGTTTCAAAAAATTCTCGGCGGCCCGCACCGTCGCGTCGAAATGGCTGGCGAAAACGCCGTTCGCGCCGACGACGGCGGAACACGGCGGCAAACGCGCCGTCTTCCCGAACCCGACGTTCTACAAAGTCTCGCCGCTCGACCTCGAACCGACGTTCCTCTTCAAAGCGTTGGAAATCGGCGACTTGGAAAAATGCGAAAAACTCGGCGCGTTCGAACTCGACGAAGAAGACCTCGCGCTTTTCACGCTCGTCGACTTCGGGAAAAACGACTACGGCCAAACGCTCCGCGCGCTCCTGAACGCGGCGATGAAAGAGGAGGAATAAGATGAAATTTGTCAGAAAAGCGCTCGACGCGACCGAAAAGCGGTTTTTCGCGCCCGGAAAACCGTTCGCGTTCCTTTACCCGCTCTACGACGCCGCGGACACCTTCTTCTTCACGCCGAATGCGAAAACGTCCGGGACGTGCGCCGTTCGCGACTGCGTCGACTTCAAGCGAATGATGATTACGGTCGTTTTGGCGTTGCTTCCTTGCGCGCTGACGGGGATGTACAACGTCGGTTTGCAAGCGAACCGCTTGATGGAAGCCGGCGCGACCGCTCCGACCGACTGGCACGGCGCGATTTTGAACTGGATCAACGGTTTTTATCCGGCGATTTTCGAACCGTCGAGCGTTATCGGCTGCTTCCTTTACGGGCTCGTTTACTTCCTGCCGATTTACGTCGTTACGATGATCGTCGGGCTCGGCTGGGAAATTCTTTTCGCGGCGATTAACAAACACGAAGTCAACGAAGGTTTCTTCGTTACCGGCTTTTTGTTCCCGTTGATCGTTCCGGCGACGATTCCGCTTTGGCAGGTCGCGCTCGCGATTTCGTTCGGCGTCGTGATCGGGAAAGAAATCTTCGGCGGCACCGGTCGCAACTTCATGAACCCGGCGCTTGTCGCTCGCGCTTTCCTCTTCTTCGCTTACGCCGGTCAAATTAGCGGCGACAAGGTTTGGACGGCGGTCGACGGCGTTTCGAAGGCGACCCCGCTTTCTTACGCTTCGCAGGGCGTCGACGCGCTGACGAACGCCGGTTACACGCAAGCGAGCGCGTTCTTCGGAACGATTCCCGGTTCGCTCGGCGAAACGTCGACGCTGGCCTGCTTGATCGGCGCGGCGATTCTGCTCCTGACCGGCGTCGCGTCTTGGCGCATTATGGCGTCGATGTTCGTCGGCGGAATGGGCTTGGCGGCGCTCTTCGCCGGTTGCCCGTCGATTACCGAAGCGTTCCCGGCGGCGACGCTCGGCCCCTGCTGGCACTTCGTCCTCGGCGGTTTCGCGTTCGGGATGGTCTTTATGGCGACCGACCCGGTTACCGCGGCGGCGACGAAAGTCGGACAATATATTTACGGCTTCCTGATGGGCGCGTTGGTGATCGTCGTTCGCGCGATGAACCCGGCGTATCCGGAAGGCGTTATGTTGGTGATTCTCTTCGGGAACTGCGTCGCTCCGTTGATCGACTATACGGTCGTCAACGCGAACATTCGCCGCCGCGTTAAGCGACTCGAAGCGCGGTAAGGATTGCGAGGAAAGGAACAATGAACAACGAATCGATTTTTAAAACGTTTGGCGTCGCGACGGGCGTTTGCGTCGTCTGCGCGATTATCGTTTCCTTTTCGAGCGTCGCGCTCAAAGGGTTGCAAGATCAAAACAAACTTCTCGACAAACAAGTCAACGTCCTGAAAGCGGCGGGCCTCGTTCCGACCGACGGCAAGGCGACGAAAGCGGAAGTCGCCGAAATGTTCAAAACGGCGGAAATCGTCGTCGTCGACTTGGCGACCGGCGCGGTCGTCGCGGACGCCGATCCGAACAAAGTCGAGAGCGACAAAACGAACGTCGTCGCGCTGACGCCGGAACAAGACGTCGCGAAAATCAAAACGGCGCCGAAACAAGCGGTTGTTTACCGCTTCAACGACGAAACCGGCGCGCTGAAAACGCTCGTTCTCCCGATTAGCGGAACCGGGCTTTGGTCGCGCATGAACGGTTTCCTGTCGCTGAACGCCGACTTGACGACGGTCGCGGGGCTCGTTTTTTACGATCAAGGCGAAACCCCGGGCCTCGGCGGCGAAATTTCGAACCCGGTTTGGACGGCGAAATGGAACGGCAAAACGGCGGTCGACGAAACCGGCGCGCCGGTCGTTAAGGTCGTGAAGGGGTACGCCGCGGGCGAAACCGAAGTCGACGGCATTTCCGGCGCGACGCTCACCTGCAACGGCGTCAACGGCACGATCGACTTTTGGCTCGGCCCGAACGGTTACGGCCCGTATTTGAAGACGTTGCGCGGCGCCGCTCCGGCGACCGAAGCGGCGGAAACGACCGAAACGAGCGAAAACTGAAAGGACTGGTGAAAAGATGAATTCGACGGTGAAAGAAAATATTATCCAACCGTTGTTTAAGAACAACCCGGTTTTCGTTCAACTTCTCGGGATTTGCTCCGCGTTGGCCGTTACGACGAGCCTGAAAAACGCGTTCACGATGACGCTGGCGGTCGTTTTTGTTACGGCGTTTTCGAACCTTGGGGTTTCGCTGATTCGCAAGATCATTCCGGGTTCGATTCGTATGATCGTTGAAATGGCGATCATCGCGACGCTCGTGATTTTGGTCGACCAAATTTTGAAGGCGTTTTCCTACGACTTGAGCAAGCAACTGTCGGTTTACGTCGGGCTCATCATCACGAACTGCATCGTGATGGGGCGCGCGGAAGCGTTCGCGATCAAGAACGGCCCGGCGGTCAGCCTCCTCGACGGGATTGGGAACGGTCTCGGTTACGGCGTCGTGTTGATGATCGTCGCGTTTTTCCGCGAGCTGTTCGGCTTCGGCACGCTCTTCGGTTTTACGGTTTTGAAGACGGTTAACAACGGCGGTTGGTACGTTCCGAACGGCTTGATGGTGCTGGCTCCGGCGGCGTTTTTCCTGATCGGCGGCATTATCTGGGTTCTCAAAACTTACGGCAAGGGGATGCAAGACGACGAATGAGCCGAAGCGCGGTTCGCCGTTTGAGCGTTCGACGTTTCGAGCGTTTCGGCGGCGCCGTTTAGCGGTTCTTTCGCAAAGGAAGATTAACGATGGAACACGTTTTTACGATGTTTATGGAAGGTGTCTTCACGCAAAACCTTGCGTTGTCGCTCTTCTTAGGTATGTGCACGTTTTTCGCGGTGTCGAAGAAAGTCGGCGCGGCGTTTGGGTTGGGGATCGCGGTAACGGTCGTTCAAGCGATCACGCTCCCGGTCAACAACCTCCTTTACAATTATGTGTTGCGCGAAGGCGCGTTGGCGTGGACGGGCGTTCCGGCCCTCGCTTCGCTCGACTTGAGCTTTTTGGCGTTCATCACGTTCATCGGCGTGATCGCGGCGATCGTTCAGATTTTGGAAATGACGCTCGACCGTTTCTTCCCGCCGCTTTACAACGCGCTCGGGATTTTCCTTCCGTTGATCACGGTCAACTGCGCGATTATGGGCGGTTCGCTCTTTATGCAACAGCGCGACTACAACTTTGCGGACAGCTGCCTTTACGGGCTTTTCTCCGGTATCGGTTGGGCGTTGGCGATCGTTATTTTCGCGGGGATTCGCGAAAAGATGGAATACTGCCATGTTCCGAAGGGGCTGCGCGGTTTGGGAATCGCGTTTATGGCCGCCGGATTGCTGGCGACGGCGTTTATGACGTTTTCCGGGATGTGAGCCGAAGGAGAGTTAAGCAATGAGCAGCGTTGGAATTATTATCGCGGGCGTCGTCGCGTTTACGGCGATCGTTCTCGCGTTGGTGGCGATCATTCTTTCCGCGAAGTCGGTTCTTTCGCCCGGCGGCTCGGTGCAAATCGAGATTAACGGCGACGCGTCGAAGACGTTGACGGTTCCGTCCGGCGGCAAACTCCTCGGCACGTTGGCCGACTGCAAAATTTTCGTTCCGGCGGCTTGCGGGGGCGGCGGTTCCTGCGGTCAGTGCAAGGTGCGCGTCCTTTCGGGCGGCGGCGAAATCCTTGCGACCGAAAAAGCGCACATGACGCGCAAGGAAATCAAAGAAGGCGTCCGCTTGGCCTGCCAAACGCCGGTCAAACAAGATATGAAGATCGAAATTCCGCCGGAAATTTTCGAAGTCAAAAAGTGGGAGTGCGTCGTTCGTTCGAACGAACTCGTCGCGCCGGACATTACGGAGCTTATCCTCGACCTTCCGGAGGGCGAAGTCGTCGACTTCAAAGCCGGCGGTTACATTCAAATTGAGCGACCGGGCGGCCTGACGATTAATTACAAGACGGACTTCAACATTCCGGAGCGGTATCACGCGCACTGGGATCGAGCGAAACTTTGGGACTTGGTCAGCGAAGATATCGGCCCGGTAACGCGCGCCTACTCGATGGCGAACTATCCGGGCGAAAAAGGGATCATTATGCTGGACGTTCGTCTGGCGATTCCGCCGGCGGAGAAGCCGGGCATGCCGCCGTTCCCTGGGATCCCGACCGGGCAAATGTCGTCGTATCTTTTCAGCCTGAAACCGGGCGACAAGGTAACCGTCAGCGGCCCTTACGGCGAATTTTTCGTCCGCGACACGCCGAACGAAAAGATTTACATCGGGCGCGGCGCCGGGATGGCTCCGCTTCGTTCGCACCTTTTCGAGATGCTCGAAGGTTTGCATCGCGGCGAAAAAATCTCGTATTGGTACAACGCGCGTTCGTTGGCCGAAGCGTTTTACCTCGACGACTTCAAGCGGCTGGAAGAAAAGTACCCGAACTTCTCGTTCCACTTGGCGCTGTCGCGTCCGCGACCGGAGGACAATTGGACGGGCCTGACCGGCTACATTTACAAGGTCTTGTACGAAAACTACTTGAAAGACCACAAAGCGCCGGAAGACTGCGAATATTTCCTCTGCGGCCCGCCGGTGATGACCGACTCCGTGTTGGATTTGCTCGATTCCCTCGGCGTCGAGCGCGAAAGCATTTTCTTCGACGACTTCGGCGAATGATTTCGGCGTCGAGCGCGAAGGCGTCTTCTTCGACGACTTCGGCGCGCGACGCGTTAACGTCGACGCGTTAAGTCGACCGAACGAACAAGGCGGCGCGTTTCCGTTCTTTTTAGAGCGGAGGCGAGCCGTTTTTCGTTTCTTGGCGTTGAAAATTTTCCCGTTTTTTCGTTGCCGCTCGTAAAAAAAACGCGTATAATAGGAAGGCGACGGTTCGCGTCGCTAAAATTTTTTCGGCGTTTTTTATTGCTTAACTTGCGGCGAAACCGTTGCGCGAACGCGTTGCGAACGACGCGAGTCGGGCTCTTTCGGATTGAGGAGGACAAAACAATGATGATCGCGGATCCCCTTCGGTTGGCTTGCCCGCGTTGCGGCGCGACCCTTTATCAACGTCAACTTTGGAGCGGCAACACGCTCGGCGCCCGTTATTACTCCGATAGAAAACGCGAAGCGCCGATGCTTCCGTCGTTTCCGAGTTTCTCAAAGTGTCCGAAATGCGGCGAGCTTTTTTGGGTTCGCGACCTGAAACCGAGCGAAGACCCCGACGCGCCCCAATGGGGGCCCTCCGAAGCGTACCTCGAATTTCTCGACCTCGAAGACTCGGTTCGCTTTTTGGAAGAGAAAAACGAGACCGGCGTTTCGGAATTTAATGTCCGAACGCAAATTTGGCGGCTTTACAACGACCGGATTCGATACCGCGTCGATAAAAGAACGCGCGCCGAAAACGAAGCCGCGCTTTGGGAAAGCGACGCCGATAAAGAACGTTGGCGAAAGAATTTGGAGCGAATCGGCGAGTTGACGAAGGAAATCGCCCCCGACGACGCGACTTTTCAAGCCGAAATCGCGCGGGAACTCGGACGCTTCGACGACGCGGTCGCGATTCTCGACGAAGCCGGAAAAACGGGCGACCCGGAAGGGAACTACGAAGCGCGCGTCGTCGCGAAGATTCGCGAAAAATGCGCGGCGAGCGACCCGTTTGTTTTCCAAGGTTAGAGCGTCGCGCGAACGTCGTTTCGTTAAGGCGGCGTTCGCGCGTCGGCGTCCGTCGCCGCTAAGTTTCGACGGGGCGACGCAACGTTGGGGGCGATTCTTTTCCGTCGCGTCGCGCTTGGCTTCGGCGGCGCGACGTAAAGTTTGACGCGGTTTTGTTCGCCGCGTCGCGTTTTGACGGCGTTTCGGCGTTTACCGCGCGTCGCGGACGAGACCGGGGAAAGACGTTGAAGTCGAGCGGTTCGAAGAGCCCCGCTTTCAAGCGTTCGAGCGCGACCGCGCCCTTTGCCGCGTTGGTCGGCGCTAGCTTCGGCGGGGCGACGTAAAGCTGGAAGCGGTTCTTTTCGCCGCGTCGCGTTTGACGCCGCCGTTTACTGCGCGTCGCGGACGAGGCCGGGGAAAATGTCGAGGTCAAGCGGTTCGAAGAGCCCGGCTTTAAAGCGTTCGATCGCGACCGCGCCCATCACCGCGTTGTCGGTGCAGAGCTTCGGCGGGGCGACGTAAAGTTTGAAGCGGTTCTTTTTCGCCGCGTCCTCCATCTTCTCGCGGAAACGAGCGTTCGCCGCGACGCCGCCGCCGACGCAAAGCGTTTTCATTCCGCATTTTTTCAGCGCTTGAACCGACTTGCCGACCAAACAGTCGACGACCGCCTCTTGGAACGACGCGGCGACGTCGGCGCGCTCTTGTTCCGAAATTTGCGTCGTCGAAAAATCGACCTTGCCGACCCCGGCGAGCTTGTATCGCACCGCCGTTTTGAGACCGCTGAAGCTGAACTGCAGACGCTCCGGGTCGTTCAACATCGGGCGCGGGAACGGAAACGCTTTCGGATTCCCGCGTTCCGCCGCCTTTTGAATACTCGGGCCGCCCGGGTAAGGCAAGCCCAACATCGACGCGACCTTGTCGAACGCTTCCCCGGCGGCGTCGTCGATCGTCGTCCCGAGCGGTTCGAAGTCGATCGGCCCGGCGCAGCGGTAAAGGCTCGAGTGCCCGCCGCTAACGATTAGCCCGACGCAGGGGAAGAGGTCTTCGTCGAACGCGACCCGGCAAGCGTAAATGTGCGCCTGCAAATGGTTAATGGCGATCAACGGCTTGTTCGCCGCGACGCAAAGCGCCTTGGCCGCCGTCAAACCGATGAGAAGCGAACCGGCCAAACCCGGCGCGTTGACGACCGCGATCGCGTCGAGATCGTCGAGCGTCGTTTCCGCTTGCGCCAACGCGTCCGAAACGACCGGCAAAATCGCTTCCAAGTGATTGCGCGACGCGATTTCCGGAACGACGCCGCCGAAACGTTGGTGAACGTCGATTTGCGACGCGAGCGAAGCGCCCAAGACTTGGCGGCGGTCGTCGACGACGGCGGCGGCGGTTTCGTCGCAACTCGATTCGATCGTTAAAATTTTCATCTTTGACCCGTTTTTTGGTTGGGCGGCGTCGTTTTTTGACGCTCGACGCTTTTTCGATTCGATAAAAATGAGGGGAACGGCGCGGAAGTCGGCGACGCGAGCGCGACGGTTCGAGCGGTTCCGCTCCCTTTATTATCCGGCGTCGAGCGATTTTGTCAAGATTCGCGGCTTATTTCGCTTCTTCTCCGTTTTCGACCGCTTTTTTCGCTTTTTCGGCCTTTTTTTGCGCCTCTTCTTCCGCTTTTTCGGCGGCGCGCTTCATTTTCTTTTCGAACCGTTCGCGAACGCTCGGCGCGAGGTTGGCCGCTCGAACGCCGATCGCGTTGGCGTTGTTGCGCAAGTTGCGCGGGACGCCGGAGTTGGCCGGACTGTTGAGGATTTGCGACAAACCGTCGAGACCGCGGCAAACGAGCGTCGTCGAGCCGCCGCCGTCGAGATTGAGCCCTTCGGACGCGCCGAAATATTTCAGCGTTTCGCCGACTTCGGTTAGCGTCGCGCCGACGCTGTGTTTCGGTTGGCGACCGTCGACGATCAGGAAGTAGACGTAACGTCCGTCGGCGGAAATCCCGACGGCGGTGCGCGGGTGCCGGTCTTTGTTCTTAATTTCCGGAACGGCGCCGCCGGTCAAAACGACTTGACTTCCGGCGACGCCCGCTTGAATCTTTTTGACTTCGTCGTCGGAGATATTCGGGTCGAGGTTGCAAATTTTCGCCGTTTTATCTTTGTAAACGACGAACGCCGGGCGGTTCGGCTCCGGTTTCGAGACGAGGACGCCGTCGTTGGCGCCGAAGCCGAGAAGGTTCGAATCGCCTTGGGTGCGAATCGTTTCGGCGTTGAACGGATTGTAAAAGTTGGCGTTAACGGCGACGGCGAGCTTGTTTTCGTCGAGGAAATCGGCGGTCGTTTGGCGCCAAGTTTCGCGTTTTTCCGGTTCGTAATTCTTGTTGCGCCCGGTCGCGACGAACTCGATTCCGCGCGCTTGGAGGTCGATTTTGACGACTTGCCATTTGTTGAGAACCGGCGTTTCGACGAAGAGTTGCGAATACTCGACGCCGCGATAGAGCGGAGCCCAAACGACGCCGGAGTCGCTCGGCTCGTCGGCGCGAACGGCGACGGGCGTGAAATCGGCGAGCGTCGCGATTCGACCGTTTGCGTTAAACGACGCGTTTTGCGCCAGTTGGGCGACCTGCGTAAAATCGGCGAGCCCGACGACCGCGACGGCGGCCAAAAGCGCCGCGCTCAACCGAAGGGAACGAAACGGGCGTTGCGAGCGAGTCGACGAAAACGAGAACGGGGCGAACTTTTTCATAGGGAAATCTCCTTAAAACGGACGTAAGTTGTCGCGAAAAATTTTTGGGAAAATTATGTAGCTTTTAAAAAAATGTCGTCTTCTATGGGCGAAGGGCGCAATTTTTTAACGTTTTTCTTAAGTGCGACAACGTTCAAGGCGCGGTGCGCTTTTGATCTTAATTATAACAGAATGCGCGCCGATTGTAAACGTTTTTATCGAATGAGGAGACGACGAAGAAAATCGAAAACGAATAAAATTTAAACGCTGATTTTTCGTGTTTTTATTGAATTATCACGCGGCACGTCGTATAATGAAAAAAATCAGGCGCGATCACGCAAGCCAAGATGGACGTTTGCGCGTTCCGTTATGTTTTTACATCCTAATATATAAAAATGGGCGAGGACTAAAATGAACGAAGACGATCTCCGCATGCTTATTATAAATGGTGAAGCTAGAAGCTGGTATGCGAAAAATATAGCAAATCGGTACGGTTGGTTACACGACTGGGACGATGAAAAGTGGGCGCTAAGCCAATACCAATTTTTTCTTAAGTTCTTACAGGTCTTTGATATAGAAACTCGTCGCGCTTATTTTGAGTTTATGCGAAATCCTGAAAAACGCCAAGAATACGGCGCCGAGAATGTCGCCGACGGCGATCTCGATAACGCGTTTTTTAAAAGATGGTGGAGGCGTATGAGTTATGAGCGAGGTTCAAAATACTTCGCGAGTAAAGCCGCCGCCGTCTATTTTGCATTTAACGATGATTTGCGGCGCTGGTATCAAGACGTGTGGCTTGCCTCTGAATACTCGTATTGTTCAGAACGCGACGACGTCTTTCTTGCTACGATTCTGGCCGATATAAATCTCCGCGTCAAAACTCCAGAAGTAGTACAAATGTCTTTTAAATCTTGGGTTATGCCGCTCGTTGGAACGTTGGATTTCTGTAAGGCTAAACGATTCGGCTATAACGTCGAGGAGTTTGCCGGCGACGTTTACCAGCGAATATGTGGACGCGAGGGGCGGAGAAAATTCTTTGCGAACGGCGTCGATTATTGGCTCAAAGAACGCCCTACCGCTACGTTAGGCGACTGGTTTACCTTAGAAGCCACTCGAGTGATCTATCGGTTCACAAAACGACAACAGCGCAAAGGCGAGTGTTTATTGGGGGACAACGAAAAGTGTGTTGGCGCTAACACGGCAAACTTTGACAAAAACGAAATGACGTTTGTAGATTTGCAAACGCTTTTCGACGATTTTTTTAAGGAGGCTCCGGCGGAGGCGGCGCTATTAGCTTCATATTTCTCCGGCGCTACTTCGTATAATATGCTTGCGAGTTTTTGGAACTACGGACAGGACAAGAAGGTCGCAGGAGCTTCGCTCGGTCAGCATTGTCGACGAATTTTCAAAGCTTGGCGAAGCGTGGTAGAAAAAAAACTCGCTCTTGGAACAATTCCTAAAGAAGCTTGGAAGGAAGTGTTTAGCGAGCTTAGAAAGGATGCGCGGGAGGACGACCAAAAGACGACGAAAAAGAAAAAAGAGCAAAATTTAAGAGGGGGGCCGAAAAGTAAAAATTGGCGGAAAAATATCCGTTTTGTAACGGAGCCGACCAAAGATGACGCGAGGCTTTGCGAATGTTGGCTTGAAAACCAACGCATTGAAGAGTCCGGCAGTTTCGCGCGGCTTTACGAAGAGAAAACGCAACGAATAGGGATTACCCCGCTGATTCAAGGTTCGGGATTGCAAAAGGAAACGCCTTGCGTTGTTCCGCGTCAAAATTCGCTCATATCTAGCGGTTCGCCAAATTTGATTCCTGTTGCGGAAATTGTCAGGCGCTATTGGCGCAATAAATACGCCGCCAACTACTCGGCGACATTTTACTACGAATCTGCGACGGAAAAGCCCGGATCGTTGGCTTACTGGCGGGCGATGGCGAGAGCTCCGCTCTTTGCCGAACCGGACGCGGAGATCGCTTTTGTAATCAGCGGGTATGATAAGTTGTATAGTTGGCCTAGCGAAGTGCGACTGGGAGAAATAAAAGCGCCGGTGGTGCACGGCGTCGCATTGTTTCGTCTTGATGAATTTCGTGCGGAAATTGAGGGAAATACGCCGGTTGTTACAATGGTGTTGCGGAGTGTAGAAAATAGGCGTGAGACGCGTTGGCACGTCAAGCGCGAAAGCGCTGGTAAATTATTGTTGCAAAAACCGGTTCTTCCGGACGACGAGTAAAGGCAAAGCGGCGGTTCGGCGCGTCGGTTAATTTGCGTTGGCGATTTGGGGCCGTTTGTTGCGGCGACGTTAAGCGACTGCTTTTGAGTAGTTTAATTTGCGAACGTTAGGAATCCGAAGGCGTCGCGGGCGCGGTTCGAGTTTTCGGCGTTCCAGCACTCGACGCCGACGCCGGGGACGATTCGGCGCGCTTCGAAACGCCAAACGTCGCCGCTTTTCGGAGGCCGCGCCGCCAACGCTTCGAACGGTATCGCGATTTCCAGCGTCCAGTCGGCGTTCGTTTCGTTTTTCGCGACGAAAACGCCCGGGTTCCAAGTTTTATCGCCGAAAAGTTCGTCCGACGCCCAGCCGCGGCAGTCGAACGCGAACTCGAACGCCGTCGCGTAGTCGCCGTCCAAATCGATTCGAAACTCGACGCGATCCGACGCCGAAAGGTCGCCGTCGCGCGGTCGCGGCGGCTCCGGGTTTTCCGGGTCGACCGCCGGATAGCGGAACGACGCCGATTTCGGGCAAACGACGCCGACGTATAAAAAGCGGTCGTCGCAAAGGAGCGAAACTTGCGTTCCCAACTCCGTCGACGCGGCGCGGTTCTCCGCTTTCCAGTCGCGAAGCGCGGCTTCGGCGGCGGTTAATTCGCGATTCGGCGGGAGCTCTCGGAGAGACGACGTCAACGGAAAACGCGCGGCGGCGTCCCAAACGGTCGGTTCGAAAACGCCGTCGAGATAAGGGCGACCCGGCGAACGTCGGCAAACGGCGGTCGCGAACGGACAACCGTTTTCGCCGTTCGGAAGAACCGAGCGCTCCGGCGTCGCGAGCCAATATTCCGCTTGCGCCCGCGCGCCCCAAAGACTCGCTCGGTCGGCGATCGAGCGGTTCCAATAATAACGGAGCGCGCCCGCGACGTCGCCGCGCGCCCGTTGCGCCGCCGCCAACGGAAAGCGAACTTGCGGCGACATAAAGGTTTCCGGCGCGACCGCGCGGAGCGTTTCGCCGAGGTTCGCCGCGTTCGTCAACCGGGGCCCGAGCGTCGCCGACGGGTCGAGCGCAAGGGACGAGCGCGAACCGGGCGTCAAACCTAAAACGGCGGAGTCCGGCGTTTCCGGGATAAAAGTCGGGTTCGACGAGACCGGCTCGTCGGACGTTTCGGAAGCGGAGGAAACGTTCGAAGCGGAGCCGCCGGAGCGCGCGTCGACCAAACCGCCGCCCGCGCCGCCGTTTCCGCCGCTAAAAACGCCGCCGATCAAACCGCTTCCGCCGGACGCCGTCGTCGCGTCGAGATCGGGCGCGTTCGGAACGCCGACGTTCGTTTCGTTGAAGCGGTTCGTCTCCTGAACGCGCCAAGCCGGTTCCGAACCGCAATAATATTGGACGAGCCAAGTCAACGCGTCGCGAGCTTTAGGTTCCGCCGCTAAGTCGAGCGCGACGACCGAAAACGCCTCCTCCGCCGCGAGCCAATTCCCGAGCGTCGCGAAGTTTCGCCCGGCTTGCGTCAAGTAATCGATCGCGAAATCGACGTCGGCGCCGCGCGTTTCGGTTCGCAGTTGCGCGAGCAAAAGTTCGCCGCTTTTCCTGTTTTTCGCATTTTGACGCGTCAACGCGTCGACGAGGCCGAGTTTTTGCCGTCGAACCGCCGCTCGTTCGCTCAACGCGTCGATTTGTCCGCTCAAGCCGACTTGCGCCGCCCGCCGCGCTTCGCTTCCCCGAGGAATCGAAACGCCGCCGAAAAAGCTCGCGTTCGCCGCGCCGCCGTCGGTCGCGTTCGACCCGCCGAAAAGCGTTTGAAAGTTCGTCGTTTCGGCGATTTTAACGTCGGCGCCGAGGATTTCGCGAGCGTTTTTCGCAATTTCGCCGACCGGGCGCCCTAAGGTTCCGCAAAAGTAAGACGCGTCTAATAGAACGTTCCCTTGCTTCTTGCCTTTGCAAGCGAGCGTCGCTTTTGAAACGCGCCAAGGATCGAGACCGCAAGCGGTTAGGTGTTCCGGGTAAGCGGTCGGGTCGGCGGCGGCTTGAATCGCGCCGGGGAGGGAGCGCCAAATCAGCGTTCGAAACGGGTCGCTCGGGCGGTCGTCGAGGCGGTTTGCGTCGGCGGAAAGCGCGCCGAGGAGCGCGGCGGCGGAACCGGGCTGGGAAAAGTCGCCGTTCGCCGCGTTCGCGGTCGACGAAGAGGCGGAGAAATTGGCGACGACTTCCGGCGCGTCGAGGAGCGGGTCGGCGGTCAAAACGACGCTCGGACGCCAAATCCGAATTTGGCGAACGAGGTATTCTCGGAAACGTTCGAGCCCGTCGCCGTCGTTTTCGCGGTCGAAACGCGCCAAAATTTGTTCGAGCGTCGCGCCGTTTTCCGCCGGGTCGAGCGAAAAGAGCCCGGCTTGCGTCGCGCCGGAAGCGCCGGTTTCGACGACCGCTTCGTTAAGGCGTTCGACGAGCGGGATTTCGGCGCCGGTTCGCTCCGTTTCGTCGGAACGGGCGGTTAAGCAGATTTCCGTCAAAAAGCCTTCGTCGCCGGCCAACTGTACGAGCGCTTCGAACGGAACGTCGTCGGCGCGACCGAAAACGCCGAGAAGCGCGACGCGTCGGCCTCCGTCTCGTTGGCGCGTCCAAGTTCGTCCGCCGTCTTTCGTCGCGAGAATCGTTCCGAACTCGCCGACCGCCCAACCGTTTAACCGGTTAAGAAAAAAGAGTTTGCGAAGCGGCGCCCGCGTTTCGGTGCGCGACGCGGCCCAAGTCGCGCCGCCGTCGTTCGAGTAAAAGAAGAGCGAGCCGGGCGAACCGACCGCGCCGACGAACCCGTCGATCGCCGCGACCGATTTGAGGTCGAAATAGCGGCCCGCGTCGTTCGGAAAGGCGCCGGGAACGCGGGCCCAGTCGGCTCCAAAGTTGAGCGAGCGCGTCGCGAGCCCGCTTTCGCCGACCGCCCAAACGGTTCCGGACGCCGCGTCGAAAACGACGTCGTCGAGCCGCCGCGCGCCGAACGGGAGCGATTTTTTTTCCGCTTTTTCGCCGGAAACGGTTTGAAGCGCGCCGTCGGTCGAAACGCCGACGCCGAGTTTTTGCGTCGGGTCGAAAAGAACGGAACGCCAACCGCCGCGCCGAGCGCCGCCCTCCGCCGTCCAAGTGAGACCGGAGTCGCCGCTGACGAAGAGCCCGGACGGGTAAAGCTCCGACGAGTCGCCGGCGACCCAAGCGGTTCCGGGGTCGAGAA